>CAYZNE010000132.1:0-1509 GCA_964478955.1 uncultured Methanosarcinales archaeon | reverse complement strand
TACAAAAAAAACAAAAAAAACAAAACTATCTGAATTTGATGAAATTTCATCTTCTGCACAGTTTTACCTTGATCGTGGGACATATAAACTTGCTTTTATTTGTTACTCAAATATGTTGAATTATGTTAAAGATCAAGCACAATGTCTTATAACTGTTAGGGGTTTGGTAAACTCAGCATTAGGGTTTGAAGAATATGATAATAATAGTATTGATCCTAAACATATTGATACAATTGTAACAGGTTGCAGAGATTTAGGTATTGAAGATTCAAATAAACTTATTAGTGTTTTAGAAAAAAGTAAGACTATAAAATATCAAAGGAAGCATCTTCAAAGATTACTAAAGAAATTAGATGATCCTAAATATGTTAAATGAATTTTAGAAGAGCTTCTTAACCTGCAAAAATATTAATTTTTTTCTTTTTTTAAGAAAATTACTTAAACCAGTACTAAAAACTACTAAAACAATTAGTTATTATAAAAAATGTTTAATTTCAATAAATCAAACAAATTACTTAAATCAACATTAAAATTAGCTAAAAAATGGGATTATAGGGGTAATTACTTAATATCTTTCGTAGTGTATTATAATGCCATTAGAATTTGCTGATGAAAATGCTAAAGTGTGTGAAGAGATTGCAGATTCAATGTTAAAGGCTGCTTTTAAACATGAACGAACTTCTGGATTTGAAATTCACATCGAGAATACCTACATTGATAATATAATCTTTGCTTACACAAAAGCTGAGTTAGATAAAAGTGAGACTGTAAGTAGATTAAAAGAATATAAAAAGGATTTTATAATAACTTTAAAAGATTTGTTTGGTAATCTTGATGCTTAAGAAACACTTTTTGGTTTTTGGTGTTTTGTTTCAATCTCTTTCTTGTTTAATATTTTCTTTTTAAATAAAAACCAAAGTCTTAAATATCTTTTAGATATTCAAAGTATTATGAATATTAAATATGAAGAAATAATTAATTTAAAATTAAATCAGCTTTCAGATTTATGTGGTAATATATTTGATGAATTAAAGATTATTGGGGAAGAAAGGTCATTTCTTAGGAAGTGTATAAAAGACCTTGCATATCATCACACACCTTCTACTGAACATTCTCTTAGAGTAACTGCTTTATCTTATATAGTTGGTAAATCAGTTTATGCTTCTGAAAATGAAAATTATTTAAAAGGTCTTGTTTATGGAGCTTGTTTGCATGATATTGGCAAAACAAAAATGCCAGTTAAATTATTAGATAAAATTGATTTTGATGATAATAATAAAAAGGAAATAGAAGAACATGCTATTAAAGGTTATTGTTTACTTAAAAAACTAGAACATGATTTTTCTGCAGAAGTTATTCTTCGTGTTCATGAGTATCCTATTGTAAAACCTGAAATTGAAATAGGATATTCTGATTTAACAATAAATTTAATTAAAGAAATATCAAGAGTTATTGCAATTAATGATTCTTATGATTCAATGAGAACAAGAAAAAATAAAAAGTATGATT
>CAYZNE010000131.1:0-1513 GCA_964478955.1 uncultured Methanosarcinales archaeon | reverse complement strand
ATTGTATTAGGAAAAATCGACATATTTTTATATGATTTTCTTCTTGCTTCACTAAATATTATTTTTAATATAATCCCTTTCTCACTTCTTTTTCTGTGAATATTTTCAAAAAAGATTTTAGTTCGTGTATTTGTTGTTGCAGAAACTACTTTGTGCACCTATTTGCTCTATTAGATACTAAGGTTTTTCTTTGGCATTTTCATAGCCTTTACCAATTGATTCAAATATTCTTAAGAATTTATTTGCTTCACTAGGAGAAATTTCATTTAATTCATCTATTTGTTCTTGATATTTTTGCTTATCAGCCTTGTTTCTTGTATGATCTCTTAATGATTCTAAGCCAGATACAACTTCAGACTGAACTTTCTTGTAATCTGTTTTATTCATATTAACAAGATAACCTTCTTTAAATTGACTTGCCTCATTAGCAATTTCTCCATATAGAACTAATGGGTCATCGGCTCTTTTAATAACATTTTTAGCATAATTACCAAAGTTTTTTCTTGATTCAGGCAACTTAACTTGATCAATGGCTGCACCACCAAAGGTGTATATACCATACCCTAATAACACGTAAGCTCCAAGCTTTTTTAATGACTTTATGGGATGTCTCAATATATAATTACCTTTTTTCTTCTTTGCCTTTATTGCCATTACAACCACCTTATTAATTTATTTTAAATATTAAGATTATATTATCATAATTAATATGAGTATTTATAAAAATTCTCATTCATTTATATAAAGAAATAAAGAATATTGGCAATACGCACCCTAAGCCCTAAGAATCTTATCAACTTTTTGTATTAGAATTTCAATTTTGTTCTTATAATAATCAAGATTCTCAACTGTAAATTCGCTAAGAACTCCTTTTTCCATTTTTTCTTCAAAATCAACAATCTCTTTATATGCATCAATAACAGATTGTCCTATTTTTTTAACATAATTTGTTTCTAACTCATGAATAATTTTATTCTTATCTAAAATAACTTTGTCATCAAATATTAAAAGAGTTTGTAAACATTCTGTTGCTGCTTCAGATAATAAACTAATTGATTTTAGCAAAAGCATCCTATTTTCTAATAAATATCCTTGACTTCTTTGTAAAAGTCTTTCAGCCTTTTCCTCTTTATTATAGACAATTTCTTTCTCAACTAATTCAATAACTTCTTTTACAATTCTTTTAGAGTCTTTTATGAGTATACAATTTTTTAAAGATTCTATTACCCAAGGTTCTCTTTCTAGAATTAATTTCCACCAAAAACTTAATTCTTTAGGCAATTGAATATGTATTAATTTATTTTTGTCTCTTATTTTAGCAATTTCTTGAATCATACTAGAAGTATTTACATCATCTTTAACAACAACTAGTATATCAACATCATTAGGATCATCTTTAGTTACAGCAGAACCATAAATATATATTGATTCTATATCTTTAGAAAACTTTTTCTCAACAGTGATTAATAGGTTTTTAACTTGAGATATTAATTCTTTATTCTTCATATCTCCT
>CAYZNE010000130.1:0-1514 GCA_964478955.1 uncultured Methanosarcinales archaeon | reverse complement strand
AAAATCCGAATTATTCAAATCATCAATTACACCTATTACAATGACTAAAAAAGAACTACTAAATGACATTTATGAGGAATTATACTCTTATGATAATCTTGAAGTTGCTTTTCAAAGAGCAAGGAAAGGCAAAACATTAAAAGATTACGTAATAAATTTTGAAAAAGACCTACAAGTTAATTTACAAAAGTTAAGAATTGAATTATTAATGCACACTTATCAACCAAAACCACTAAAAACATTTATTCTTAGAGATCCAAAAACAAGAAAAATAAGCAAGTCAGATTTCCGAGACAGAGTTATTCATCATGCAATCTGCAATTTAATAGAACCTACCTTTGATAAAATATTTATTCATGATTCTTTTGCAAACAGATTAGGAAAAGGAACATTAAATGCGATAAAAAGATTTGATACTTTCAAAAGAAAAGTTTCAAAGAATAACACAATTAAATGTTATGTTCTAAAAGCAGATATCAAAAACTACTTTGACAGTGTTAACCATGAAATATTAATTAGTATCCTAAAGAAAAGAATTAAAGATGAAAAAGTTATCTGGCTAATACAAAATACTCTCAAACCATAAATGCAAAAACGAAAATAAAGGTATGCCCTTAGGTAATCTAACTTCTCAATTCTTTGCTAATATTTACTTAAATGAATTAGATAAATATGTAAAACATAAATTAAAAGCAAAATATTATATTAGATATGTTGATGACTTTGTGATTTTACATCAATCAAAACAAGTTCTTAAAGAATATAAAGATAAAATAAGCTTACTTCTTAGAGAAGAACTTGACCTAAAACTTCATCCTGATAAATCAAGAATTCTCAAACTCGAAAAAGGAATTAGTTTCTTAGGGTTTAGAATATTTTATTATCATAAAATTTTGGTAAAGAAAAATATACATAAATTTGAAAACAAAATAAAACAAATGAAAAAAGACTATAACATAAACAAAATTGACAGAGAAAAAATCATTGAAAAATACGAAGGATGGACAGCCTATGCAAAAAATGCAAATACATACAAGTATCGCAGAAAGATGACAAAAAAGTTTAATATTGCTTTTCCTGAAAAAGAAGAAATAAAAATAACTTCTGTAAAAAAACATGAAAACTTCAACAAAAAAGTTTACACTAGCAAAATAGAATTCAGCCAACAAAAAACATTGCAACTAATCAATAAAGGATTAACAATAAAACAAATAACAACAAAAAGAAACATCAAAGAAGGAACAGTATGGAACCACATCGCAAACTTAGTTCATCACCACCAATTACCATTAAAAAGAGTTATGAAAACAAACAAAGTAAGAAAAATTCTCAATGCAATCACATCTCCAGAAAACAAACTGAAAGAAATTAAAAACAGAATAAACGATGAATCAATATCTTATAATGAAATACAAGTAGTTCTTACAAAACATTAAAGGAAAACACAAAAAGAAAAACATCTCATTTTTTGTTGTAAGGATACCTGCACACTTTTAGTGTGTGGAGGAATTACA
>CAYZNE010000129.1:0-1522 GCA_964478955.1 uncultured Methanosarcinales archaeon | reverse complement strand
AAAATCTTAAAGATGGGTGCCTTCGTTAAACGGATAAAAAAGAACGAGAAAAATGCTTTGCACTTTTCATAACAAATGTTTAACGGCTCATTACATTCGACCCAAATTTTTACTTACTTTAAAAAACAAAAACGGATGAGAAAGGGGCTAGTCCTTCGGACATTTAGAATTTTACTTCGTAAAATAAATTTATAGGGGCGTTCTTCTTACTCTTTGATTCTTTCAAAAATATTTTCCCCTAACTTTGTTCTTTGATAAATACTACCTGTTCTTTCTTTAGGATTTAAAATTTCAATAATTCCTTTTTTCGTTAATTCTGCCAATGCCCTTGATACAATATTAAAATAGGTATTACTATTTTTTGCATAAATTTTCATAACCAATTCAGAGGGCATCATAGGTTTACTTAATGCAATAAATACTATTTTACGATTTTTCCCTCTTTTTACAAAACTAATTGCACTTAGCGAATCCATAGCAATCTATATACAAATTATATATAAGAACTAAATTCAACAATCTATTAGCAAATTGTAAACGAAGTAGAAAGCTTTATATATGAAATATACTAATTCAAATATATAATACTCATAGAGGGAATAAAAAATGACTCAAAAAGAAGTTAAAAAAATCACATTAGGCGGAATTCTAAGTTGGATATTTGGAATAATTTTTGCATTTGCAGGATTAGGAGCATTCACATCATCTTCATTTGTTGCAGGATTTACCATGTTAATTATGGGGGCAGTTTTACTTCCACCAGTGAATAAATTATTCAAAGAAAAAATGAATTTTGAATTATCTAAAGGAATTAAAATTGCAGTGATTATAATAGGTTTAATTATTTTTAGTATGACTATTAATACCAATACAACTTCCACAGGAGTGGATAATTCTCAAGCAAACGAAAATAATCAAATAAACACGCCAGCAGAAACACAAAATAACAATCAACAAATAAAGGAAGAACCAAAAGCTACTGAGCCAGAGGGATATTATGCAGGAGATAAAGTAAAAGTTGGAAATTTTGCATATACAATTAATTCCTATTATACAACAGATAAAATTGGTCAAGATTTAATAGGAACTTTTATGGGAGAAAAAGCTGATGGAATTTTCTTAGTTATTGATGTAACAATAGAAAATATTGCTAAAGAATCAAAAACAATCTGGGCAAGTAATGTTCAAGTTGTTGATGATCAAGACAGAACATTTGAACATGATACAATGGCAGAAATTTATCTTGAAGACGACCAAGGATTTAGCTTTGAACAAATGCAACCAGGATTACCAAAAACGGGAAAAATTGTTTTTGATGTTCCAAAAGACATAAAAGGAAATCTTAAAATTTCAGCAGATAGTATGTGGTCTGATGAATTCAAATATGTTTCATGGAATGAAAAAGAATAATTTTTTTATTTCTTATTTTTTTCTAAACGCCTAAATGTTCTTTTAAAAAAAGAACTAAAAAGCCCCTTTCTCATCCTACGGATATTTAGTCTACTTCGTAGAAATTTATATT
>CAYZNE010000128.1:0-1549 GCA_964478955.1 uncultured Methanosarcinales archaeon | reverse complement strand
TTATTTGTCTCAACATTTATGCCCCTATAAAAACTAAATACCAATAACAGAACAAGCACAATTAAGATTACTGTGGTTTTTACGTGTAGTTTCTTATTATTTTTTTTCTCAGTCATCTTTTTATTCTCTTTGAAGAATAGTATTCTTTATGTTTTTCCTCTTATATTGATTATAAGATTTAATTCCTTTAACAAATAAGAATATACACCATATTAATAATGCAGCCATTGGCAATGGTAACCAGCCAAATAATAAGAATGGCATTATTGAATAGAACATTAATCTAAACAAATCCAAATATTTCATCTTTGGTGTTAGAAGCTTCAGGATTAAACTTAGGAAGAAAAAGCCAAATGTCCCTGCAAAAATGTAAAAGAATGCCATTCCGGTTGCAGTTCCAAAAGAATAATTTATCATTCGCCACAAATCTACATTTGCAATATTAAATAAGGTGTAGTATGCAGATCTTATAACATCAATTAGTAGGATTACTATTCCAGTTAATATACTTAGTTTAATTAATAGTCTAAGATAGATATCTAGAACAATTTCAAATTGTTTTTTCCACAAGCCTTCAAAGGCTTTATCAGGGTTATATAATACTTCTAAACCTGCCTTCAGATCGCTTATTGTGTGCGTTTTCTTTTTGATTTTGATTACCTCACTGAAAAGCTAATTTCCCATATGTAGGGGTTGATATAAGTCGCGATTATTTTATAAAGATTGTGGTATATTAAAGCCAAAATATACTGTTTTAAGGGAACTGAGTAGAATCACAATTCTTGCGCATTGTCGGGGTTGGGCCTAGGGGAAATTAGAAATTTCCTGTATAGTGAGAATTTTTGATTCTCAATATGCCAAACTCTGTTTGTGCATGCTCACGCACTGCGGGCAGACCGCACTTTCAAGTTGCATATCAATTCAGTGAGAGAGACAGTATTGCAACCAGTTGTGGTATGCTTAATCTAGCTTTAGAATAAGTTTAAGGTCTTCTGAGCTGAGAATCCTATCTTGTATTAGTCTACTATCTACAACTGTTGCAGGATAAGAATCTATTTCATAGTATTGTTTTAGCAAGAAAACTGTGTCTTCTTTGAAATCTGCATCAATAGGGAAAAGTATTACGGTTTTGTTTTCTTCAGCCATTTCTTGGTTAAATCTGTCAAACTCTTTTCCTTGTATTAAGCAATCATCACATTCTGCAGTGTAGAAATATAATAGTGGTATAAAATTATGGTTATTACATTCTTCATAATTCTTTGTTGACATAAGCCAGAATCTTAGTGATAATCTAATATATTCTCTTTTCAAGCTAGTGTATTCATCAGTTTGTTTAGTTCTTTTGTCATACTCTTCAAGTCTTGTTGGTAGAACATCCCAGTAGAATTTTAGTTGGGGATAAAGTTGAGTTATATACAAATCTAGAAATTTACATTGATCTTTTGTTTCAAAGTTGTCCATAAATAGTTGTTGTAGTTGAACTCCCTTAAGATCGAGTGCAGAATTATCAATAGTGTTTTTTATTTCTGTTATTTCTGAATTAACAGTT
>CAYZNE010000127.1:0-1551 GCA_964478955.1 uncultured Methanosarcinales archaeon | reverse complement strand
AGGAAAAAGTAAAATTGCACTTAAAGAAAAGATTCAAGGATAAAAAACCAATGAATATTACATCTATTATAAATGATCCTGAGGAAAAAGGTCTTTGTAAAGCAATATATAATCATTTTGATTGTTATACTGGTGCTTTAGAATATTCTAAGATTAGAATTGGAGATCCTCGGATTGTTTCTAAACCTTATACTGAAGAAGAAGTAATTCAAAGAATTATTACTTATGATATTCAGGGAACTAATTTTAATGGTGGGTGGATTGTTTCAGATAAAAATCCTGATCAAAAATTAAAGAAAATTTTCTGGTGGTCTACTAAAAGAAAAGATGGTTGGAGAACTTTGTTAAGAAAAGCAGGTGTTAATCCTGAAGAGTATATAAACTATAGAAATTTTTGGAATAAAACACAGATTAAAAAACATATTCTTAAAATAAGTGAGTCTGGGGAGGATCTTAATACTACTAACATTTTAAAGCTTAATCATGGTTTATATAGTGCGGCATTAAGATCTTTTGGTTCTTGGGAAAAAGCTATTGAATTTGTAGGTTTAAAATATTCAGATGTAAGATTAGGTTTGCATTTAAGTAAAGAAGAGATAGTTGAACATATAAAATCTTTATCTAAAAAAGGTTCTGAACTTAATGCTGCTTTTATGCTTGAAGAAGGATCTTATTTTATGAGGAATCTTTATTTGCATGCAACTAAAAAATTTGATGGAGGGTGGGATACAGCATTAAAATGGGCTGGTCTTGACCCTGAAAATATTAGGTTACATAGAAAAAAATACACTCTATCTGAACTAACAGACATTATTCTTGAGCTTGAAGAAAAAGGAGTTAGTCTTAAGCAAGAGGATTTAAGAAAAGATTCAGAGAATGCTAAATACTTTTTTGCAGCTTCTAAAAACTTTGGTGGTTGGAGAAATTTTTTAGATAATATTGGTATTGATAGTTCTAAATATGTTAGAGGAACTAATTGGGAAAATGGTGAAAAAGTTTTATCTACTTTGAAAGAAAGGTTTCCTTCTGGTTTTGTTACTTCTGAAGCTAGAAAAAATGATCCTAATCTTTATGCAGCTGCATTTAATTATTTTGGTGGTATTAAGGCTGCAGCTTTTGAAGCAGGTCTTGTTTATTCTAAAAAAGGTTTAGATGCTTGGAGAGATAAAGATGCTGTTCTTGAATGTTTAAAAGAAATGTTTCCTACAGGAGTTGTTCATAAAATAAACGAAAAAAATCATCGTTTGACTCTTGCAATAGGTAAATACTTTGGTACTACGCAAGAAGCATGCTTAAAAGCCAATCTTATTTATGCTAGAAGAGGAAGAGTAAGTGAAGATATTTTAAAATCCAATCCTAACTCTTTTAGAATTTTATATAATTGTAATAAGGAGTTTCTTGATGGTATTGCAAATAGGGTATTTTTTGGTGCTGTAACAAAAGGCATGGTTTCTCTTCCTAGAGAGGATTTAGTTTCTGAAGCTTATATTTTGTTTTGTGATCTTGCTAAGAAAAAACCTGCTGATGTTGATATAAGAAGGTTTAGTTATA
>CAYZNE010000126.1:0-1608 GCA_964478955.1 uncultured Methanosarcinales archaeon | reverse complement strand
AAAATAAAAATCACTGATATTACTCTCGATAGTTAACCATAGAGGAAGGTATAGTATTAAATTTGTATAAAGAAGAGAATTAGCAAAATCAATCATACACCAAGCCCAAAATCCAGATTTATTTTTCATTTTAAATTCCTATTAAAAATATCTCTCCTTAAAATCCTTTCTCATTAGCAAAATGATTCGAGATTCAACTTGCTCATCTTCAATTTTATATGAAGGCAGAAGCTTTATTAATTTTTCTGTGTAATTTTTTATTTCTTCATGATAAGGCATTGCACTCATATTAAGTCTTTGCCTTGACATTCCTATGTGCATATAAGCTTTTACTTCTATGAAATCTGCTTGAGAACCCTCTATTAACTTTACATACTCTTGCATAAACTTTTCATCCATGTTCATGCCTTTAATTAATGTCATTCTAATTACTGTTCTACAACCTAAAGATTTTAATAAAGACAAAGTTTTCTTGAATCTTTGCCAACCATCTTTTCTATGAGACCTTGTTATTTCTTTAAAGAGAAGTTCATTGGGTGCATTCATAGAAATATATAATTGATCTGGCAAAGCATTTTCTTGTTTTAATTTTAAAATCATTTCAGGATTATTACCATTACTAACAATAAAAACAGTTCTTGCATTCTTCTTTTCTTTCAAATACTTAACAAGTTCAGGCAAATAAGGATAAAGTGTTGGTTCTCCACTCAAAGAAATTGCATAATGATCTGGTTGTTGTGCATCTTTCCACTTTTCTTTGTCTGCTTTATCATTTCCACCAAAACCAGAAAGAAGTTTTATTCTCTTTTCAATCAATTGTTCAACATATTCTTCAGGTTTTTGCCATTGTAAATCTTTAACAGAAGCAAAATCCATATATTCCATTGGTCTCCAGCAAAATATGCAGTTATTATCACACCACATAGTTATTGGAGTAAACTGCATACACTTATGACAGTGTGCATCATAGAACTTTTCTTTATAACAAACTCCTTTATTTAGAATTGCTTTTTTATTCCACTCACATATCTGCATAGATGAATGACCAACTATTCCATAAGACTTTTTCTCAAGTTCTTGAATTTGTTTTTCTGTTAGGTAGTTCATTCTAAGGTATCTTTGCAATCTCCCACATTATCATAAAATTTGCTTTATAATTTTTTGCAATATTCTTATTTTTTATTAATATTCCTATACTTGGACTTGCCCAAACTATTATAGCAATCTTATCAGAATAAATAACAGTTGTTGCCTGAGAAACATAGCTTTTCGGTAAAGTTCTATACTCATCTTTCTTAACTCTATAAAGCTTAACTCCATACTCACACAACAATTTCTTTTTAATCTTCTTTTCTATTATCCTTCTTACTGATTGTTTACCAAAATATGGGAAAAACCTTACTAACTGACCTTTCACACCCCAAGCTAGAAATTCTTTATATCTTAGAATATCATTAAATATATTTCTCAACCCCGCTTCACCTTTGAATATTTCAACATCAACTTCATCTCTAGAAAACTTACTTAAATTCTCTAATACTGGAACTATATCCTGGAGTAACCTTTTTCTATCTTCGGCAATCTTTAATAACTGCTTTGGCTCCACTG
>CAYZNE010000125.1:0-1639 GCA_964478955.1 uncultured Methanosarcinales archaeon | reverse complement strand
AGAATAACGGAACTAAACCTAGGAGTGTTTTTGCTGCATTTGATTTCTTTTTCATTAATTGATTATTTCTTCTCCTCTTTTTTTGCTAATGATTCTCTCTCCTTGAAAACTGCTATGGTTTTATGAACATAGCCCAAACTTACAAATTTCTTATGATTACTCTTATCCCAATAAAATACCTCCTCAGTTATCTTCCTGTAGTTCTTTCCTTCTTGATATGCTGCAATAATCTTATCATCAATCTTTAGAGCCTTTCTTCCCCACTTCTTTCCTTTGTATGATCTTGTTACTCCTCCTTCTTTTCGTATAGCCATTTTAACTCGTTCAGATTTCTTTTTAGATTCATCTTCTGCACTCTCTCCAGCGTTTTGGATCATAAAATCCCATAGCACTTTGAAGATTCCTTTTAGTAATTCATCAAATACTGGGTTACCTGTTGGCTTGAACTTATCCATTAACTCCCAGAAATTAATAATTGAATGCTCTGTTATTGAATAAACCTTCTTTTCGTACACTTCAAACATTACTTTCATAAAATTAAAGAACTCTTTTCTATTCCTAAAACATCTATCATATTTCCAGATGACTATATCTAATCTCTCTTTCTTAGCTCTCTTAACTGTTGCTTCCCACTTTGGACGTACTTTCTCTAGCTTATATGCAGAACCTTGCTCTGAGACTACTTCAACTACCTCTAGTGACCTCTCAGCACAGAACTTGATACAATCTTCTTTCTGTAGTTCTGGGTTCTGATCCTTTGTACTTGTTCTTAGGTATATTATTGCTTTCATTTTTGTGTTTCCTTCTTTGAGGATTATTTCTTGCATTCCTTACTCTGCTGATGAATACCCATATTAAATGCTACTTGGTTACTTGTGGATCCAATTATCTTTTTACCACACTTTTCACATTCACCGATGTATTCAGTTACCTTTCTGATTTTTGTTCGTTTTGTTATTTTTGTTTCCATACTATACCCTATATACTAGAGTATTTAAATGTTATGTATTGCAAAGTTATTAATCACTTTTGTTACTACTTTCGCATCTTCTTCTGTGTGGAAGTAAGAGATTGGAAGACTTAATGTCGTATCATGTATTTTTTTAGAAATTGGGAATTCTTTATCTACTATTCCCTTTATGGCTTCTTGGTGATGTGGGGGAACTGGATAATGGATTGCAGTTAAAATTCCATTCTCTTCTAAATATTCTTTGAGCTTGTCTCTTTTATTTGTTCTTATATTATAGATATGATAAATATGTTCTCCATTCTCTTTCAATACTGGCTTAATTATTCCTGGATTTATTATGAGCTTGTCATATAGTTTTGCTAATCTAACCTTTTTAGAATTTATTTCATCTAATTTCTTTAATTTGATACGAAGAAATCCTGCTTGAATCTCATCCATCCTAGAATTATATCCAATTATCTCATTATAATATTTTTTATTTGAACCATAATTTCTTAGACCTCTTATTTTCTCTGCTATCTTTTCATCTTGAGTTATGACTACTCCGCCCTCTCCTATTCCTCCAAGGTTTTTTGTTGGATAAAAACAAAACATCCACAATCTCCAAATGTTCCGACCTTCTTGCCATCATATTCAGCACCATGAGCCTGAGCACAATCTTCAATGAGT
>CAYZNE010000124.1:0-1706 GCA_964478955.1 uncultured Methanosarcinales archaeon | reverse complement strand
AGGAACTTCGTTCTTGATGTAATTTGCTTTTTTCCAACTCTGCGGACGCAGGTTTTCAGAACTCCGCTTCGCTCGTAACTGGAAACGAAACTAACAGGGCTTAAAGGGTTCATTCCTCCTTCGCCAAGCTCAGTCGTCTCTCTCCCAAATTTTTTGGTGTGGGTTGCCTCACCAAAAAACTTCTCTAAATCCCGATGTTAAGTGAAATTTTGAGTTCTTAACGGGGTTCGCCTTTTCGATGTTTTTATAAAGTTAAAAAAAATTAACTAAATTATGGAACATGTTGCAATAATGAAAAAATCTTGGGGCTTGACTCAAAAAATTTTGTCTGGTCAAAAAAAAATTGAATCAAGATGGTATAAAATAAAATATGCTCCTTGGAACAGAATAAGATCTGGAGAAATTGTTTATTTCAAAGATTCTGGTGAGCCAGTTACTATCAAAGCTGAGGTTGATAAAGTGATTCAATTTTCTGATTTAACTCCAGATAAAGTTAAAGAAATTCTATATCAATATGGTCAAGCCGATGGGTTAGGCATTGATAAAATTCCAAGATTTTTTGAAATGTTTAAAGATAAGAAATATTGCATGTTAATTTTTTTGAAAAATCCACAGAAAATAGAGCCATTTGAAATTGATAAATCTGGATTTGGAGCAATGTCTGCTTGGATTTCTGTTAATAGTATAAACAGGCTAAAGGCGAACCCCTAAACTCAAAACTCTGCGCTCCCTTCAGTCGCTTGCCACGCTGCGCTCTCACTCCATTTCATTCCGTTCGGGTCACTTAACAGCGATTATCTGGAATTTCCTGCTGAAATTTCCCAAATTCGTTCCAGAAAAACTTCTCCAAATCCTGATGTTATACAACATATTACTCAACAGACACTAAAAAGTTAGAAGGGAGGACTTATTTTTTTAGGTTTTTCTTCCCAAAGTGTGTATTGTCCAATTGTGAGTTATTTTTTCATATTTTTTGTGGTTAATTATTTCTAATGAATTTTTCTTTATTTCATTTTCAAAGAAATCCATATCTCCTATGTCTGAGAATGCGATTAGTATATTGCCATTCTCTGTGAGATAACTTGATACTTTTCTAAAAAAAGTTTTATGACTTTGATAATCTTCATCATAAACCCAATGTTCGTAATGTTCTTTTGCAGGATGATTTACAAAAGGTAAATTTGCAATTACAAGATCAAACTTTTCATCTTTTTTTATTGGCTCAAATAAATTACCTTTTCTTGTTTCAATCACATTTTGCAAATTTTTAATTTGAACATTATAATTTATATTATCTATTGCATATGGTGATATGTCTATTGCTACAACTTTTTTTGCACCTTTTATTGCTGATACAATCGAATGTATTCCTGTTCCGCTCCCTACATCTAGAACAGACTTTGTAAATATCTTATCATAATGTTCATTAAAATATTGTTCAACTGATTGTGCTAAAGGTACTGAATCATATGAAAAAGGAGATATTGGTGGAAAAACATTTGGAAAAACCATAATAAATAGTGATGATTTAGTTAGGGGTATTTCTACTTCATAAGGTTCTTGATGCTTTAAAGTGTATTCTAATAATTTTTCTGTTATTATCATAAAATAAGATAATTATTAGATAGTAATAAAATTATTTTCTCCTGAGAAGGAGAGTAATAGCAAGATTTATAAATTTTAAAATATTTCTAATTATTATGGAT
>CAYZNE010000123.1:0-1800 GCA_964478955.1 uncultured Methanosarcinales archaeon | reverse complement strand
TAGAAAAGAATTTAGAAAGTTGTGTTTAGATACTCTTGATAAAGAATTAACACCAGCATATCTTAATGATTGGAAAAGAGTTGGGATTAGTTGTGACTTTAATATTAGATATTCTACAATGGATGACCATTCACAAAAGATATCACAAAAATCATTTATAGATTTGTATAAGCAAGGTAGAGAATATAGACAAGAAGCACCTGCAATGTTCTGTCCTAAGTGTAGAACTGCAATATCTCAAGTAGAATGTGAAGATAGAGATATTAAATCTCATTTTAATGATATTGTTTTTAAGGTAAATGGTCAAGATTTAATTATTGCAACTACTCGTCCTGAACTCCTACCTGCTTGTGTTGCAATATTTTATCATCCTGAGGATAAGAGGTATCAAAAGTTTAAAGGAATGAAAGCTAAAGTTCCTTTGTTTGATTTTGAAGTTCCTATCTTAGAGGACAAAAGAGCTGATCCTGAAAAAGGAACAGGCATTGTTATGTGTTGCACTTTTGGTGATCAGACAGATATGGAATGGCAAAAAGAACATAAACTCCCTATAAAAGAGGCATTTGGCAAAGAAGGCTTAATGACAAAACAAGCAGGTAAGTATAAAGGCATGAAGATTCTTGATGCTCGTGAAGAAATAATTAAAGACATGAAAGGTGCAGGCTTGTTGCTAAAACAAGAAGATATTGTTCATGCAGTTAATGTTCACGAGAGATGTGGAACTCCTATCGAGTTTATTCATTCAAAACAATGGTTTATTAAATATTTAGATCTAAAAGATGAAATGCTTAAATGGGGCAATGACTTTACTTGGAAACCAAAACACATGAAAAACAGATATGATAATTGGGTTAAAGGTCTTGCCTGGGACTGGTGCATATCAAGACAAATAAACTTTGGAATTCCTTTTCCTGTATGGTATTGTAAAGATTGTGATGAAATTATTCTTGCAGATGAGAAAGACCTACCAGTTGATCCAACTACTGATAAAGCTCCAGTTGAGAAATGTCCTAAATGTGGTGGCTCTAAGTTTATTCCTGAGAAAGATATTATTAATACTTGGGCAACATCATCTTTAACCCCAACAATTGTTAAAGAATTGTTTAAAGGAAAACCAGTTTATGAAAAACTTAGTAAACATCCTATGAGTTTTAGACCTCAAGGTCATGATATTATTTCATTCTGGTTATTTAATACAGTTATAAAAAGTAATTTGCATTTTAATATGAAACCTTGGAATGTTGTATTTATCAATGGCTGGATGCTTGATCCAAAAGGTAAAAAGATGTCAAAGTCTAAAGGCAATGTTATTGACCCTGGAAAGATGATTGAAAAATATTGTGCTGATGCTTTGAGATATATGGCAGGTTCTTGCACTCTTGGTGAAGATTTAGCCTTCCCAGAGAAAGAAGTTGTTACAGGACAAAAGACAGTTACAAAATTATGGAATGCTTCTAAGTTTGTAATAATGAATCTTGATGATGAAAAAGTTGAAGAAGTTGCATTTGAGAAATTAACTGCAATTGACAAATGGTTAATGCTTAAGTTTAATACAATTATTAAAGAATCAACTAGGCATTGGAATGACTATCATTTTTCTAAAGGAAAGTTTGAAGTTGATAATTTCTTTTGGAATACTTTCTGTGATTATTACCTAGAAATTGTTAAAGACAGATTTTTTAATCCAGACAATTATTCTGTTGAAGAAATTGCAAGTGCAAAACATACATTATATAAAGTTTTATTAGACATACACAAAATGTTTGCACCAATCATGCCTTTTATAACAGAAGAAATCTA
>CAYZNE010000122.1:0-1805 GCA_964478955.1 uncultured Methanosarcinales archaeon | reverse complement strand
TATTGAGTATGTCTTAATTTTACCTTTTATTTCTGAAATTAATACTCCTTTCTTTTCAAGCTTAGCTAATATTAAAAGTGCAGTTCTTGAGCTCACATTAAGTATTTTTTCAACTTCCCTGATATAATAGTCTTTACCATAACCTTTAGTAAATAAACTTAATATTCTCAAATCAGTATCGTTTACTTTAGTAATCATATGAGTATAAAAGTAAACAACAATATATAAATGTTTTGGTTTAAAACTGAAAATTCTTCAAAAATAGCCCAAAAAAAGGGTGATTACAAGAAAAAGTGGCGAAAGGTAGTATGCAAGGGGCGACTTGGATTGGGTGAGCGCTGTTTTTGAGACACGTGTTACTTATGTTAAATCTAAGGGTTATTCTTAAGATTTAATTAATCTTTCAATATTTCTTTAACTTTAGACACAAATAAAGTTGCTTTTATTCTTAACTGTTCAATATCCTTTGTGTTGTAATTTGTTTTTGTTGAATATGTTGCATCCTCTCTTTTGTTTTTAGATTCTACATAAAAAAGAATATCTTGATAATCTAATAGCGATGCAAGAGTTTGCATATCATTTTTGTTTAATCCTTTGTTGTAGAATTCTTTTATTAATATTAATAATGTTGCTAAATGGTTTTTTGACGAATAACCTTTTTTCATTATCAATGCTAAAGCAGAATGATATGCTGCATAATAACAACCAGTTGTTGCCCAATCTTCATATTTCAATTTTAAGTTATCATTTACGAATCTTAAATTATGCTCTGATTTCTGAATATGTCCTTGAATTTCTGTAGGGGTAATAACTTCTTCTTTAATCAATTCTTTATCTTTTAATTCTTTTATTTTTTCATTAACTAGGTCAGGATTATTAAGATATCTATTTAATTCATAATTTTGCATTTTGAATTACCTCATAATATTTGATATGATTAATTAAAGGGTATCCTATTGTAATTGCTGATTGAATAACCATGTCATTTTTTAGTTTTAATTCCTCAAGGAACTCTTTGTAAGTCATTTGAAATGTACTAACTTTTAGTGCAGATTGTGCACCTGCCTCATCCTCTGCCCCATCACTTTTTATTTTTTCATTAGTAATTAATAAAATATCTATATCTGAATCTTTTTTAAAATTATTCTTTGCAGTTGAACCAAAAAGTATTACAAAAATAGGTTCACTAGGTAAAGAATTAAGATAAGAATCTATTGCTATTTTTCTTATGTTTGGTAACTTTTCATATCTCTCTATGTCAAAAAAACTAAGTATTGAGAAAGTTTTCTTATTATTTTTTAATGAGAAAAATTTCATATTACCTTTTTTCTCTGAAGTTAATATATTATCTTGTTCTAGTTTAGTTAAGAATCTATATGTACTGTTTTCATTTAAGTCTGTTTGTTTAGCAATATCCCTGAGATGAATTCTATTCTTTTGATTATAAAATAATCTTAATATTTCTATATATCCCTTACTTATTATGTTTAACATTTTTAAACAATTGTTGTAATTATTTAAACATTTATATATTTTTCTGTTTTTACAAGCCAAAAATTTATCAAAGTGCAAAACAAACAATATGGTAAATAAAATACAGATAGATATGGAAAAATTCAAAGAAATACTGCTTTATTCTTGGCATTTGCTACCAACAGAAAAGCAAAAGGAACTTCTAAATATTTGGATTTATCCAAAAAAATAAAGAAAAACAAGCCCAAACCATTAACACTTAAACCTGTTAGGCAGTATGCAAAGGGCGGGAATCGAACCCGCACCGAAGCCTTGGCAAGGCCCCATTCTAC
>CAYZNE010000121.1:0-1826 GCA_964478955.1 uncultured Methanosarcinales archaeon | reverse complement strand
CTAGGCAATTAAGTAATAAAATTAGGGTTTATAATATTTCTTTTGCAAATAGGCTGAAAGGAACTAGTTATTATGATATTATTAATGAGTATTCTCCAACTAAAATAGTGGTCCCTCAAACTTACAAAATATATGGTAAAAAACCTTCTTTGGAGGAAACCCTTATTTATGCTATAAAAACTAAGAGTTTAAGAATAATTCTAGCTTCATTAGCTTTATTTAAAAGGATTAATGATTGGGGTAATTTATATAGACTAGCAAAAGAGAATCATGTTGAAAGGCAAGTTGGTGCTTTGTATGATTTGTCAAGAACAATTATGAGAACTAGAAGAATGATTTCTCGATTTAGTACTAATGCCCTTCCTAAACTTTCGTATTCCTTTAGTTATACTGTTCCGTTACTAAAATCAAAAGATTTTAAGAATATTGAGAATAAATGGAGGATTTATCTTCCTTTTAATAAAAAAGATTTGGAGGCATATAAATGATATCCATTGAAAGACAGCAAAAACTACTATTAAATGTTTCTAGAAGATTAAAAAGAAAAATAAATATTTATGCAATTGGTGGAACAGCTATGATGTTTTTAGGTTTTAAAGATTCAACATTAGATATTGATTTAGTATTTACAAATAATGAAGACAGAGAGGTATTTAAAGATGCTGTAAAAGCTATAGGTTATAGCGAAATGGGTGCTGTTAAAGTTTATGGAACTAAAACGAATCGACCTGAAATGTTTACTTTAGGAGATGAACGATTCGATTTATTTGTGGTTAGAGTGATTGATTTTGTATTTTCTAAAACAATGCAACAGCGAGCTGAACAAATTCATCAATTTAGTGAAAATTTAATATTAAAAGTTGCAAATCCTCAGGATATTGTTTTAATGAAATGTGCCACTGATAGATTAAAAGATAAAGATGATGCAAAAAATATTATTCAAAATACTAAAATTAATTGGGATTTACTTGTTGAAGAAGCCAAAGTCCAAATTAAGTTAGGTCAAGAAAGAGCTGCTTTTGATTTAGGTTGTTTTTTGGAAGATCTTAAAACTGAAATGCATATTAATATTCCTAAAGAAATTTTAGATAAGTTGTTTAAGATTGTTCAAAGTCAAGCTTTAAAGAAACAAGAATCTAAATGAAATTGATTATTCTCAAAAAAGTTAATACTACAACCTTAAGGTTGTAAGTTTATGCTTTCAAGCAAAAATATTTACTTTTTAAGTGTTTGGACGATATCCTTTTTAATAGGATACCCCAACCTTCAGGTTTGGGAGGATATCATTTAAATTAAAATAATGCTTTCTAACAGGCTTTGTGTAAAAAAGAAGTGTTTATGCAAAGGTTTGTCTCTTTGCAAAGGTGTTGGTTTTGAAATAATCCTGAGAATAATTACTTTTAGGTAGTTACAAAACAATAAAGTTTATAAAACAGAAGTTATTTCGTAAGAATATTAAAAATGTTAAACCTAAAAAAAGTCATAAAACTTCATAAATTCAGAAGAGCTTGCCAGTGGGCTGGTTTTAGTGATGAGGCAACACAATTATTTACTTATATACATTATCTAACTAAAGGTGGCAAAGAAGACATGACTGTTTTTGAAAAAAAACAAAAAAGTCAAAAACTTCAAATAAAAATAGTAGAGTTATTTAAAGTATATAATCAATATGTTCCAAATATTAAAAGATTATTTTCTGATTCCGAATTCTTAACTGAGCGATATGATACTTATAAAAAACATTTACCTGATATCCTATCTAGGATTGATCAGCATTCTTCTTTTGGGGAAAAAAGAGATTATCTACTGCAGATATTTCCAAAATA
>CAYZNE010000120.1:0-1889 GCA_964478955.1 uncultured Methanosarcinales archaeon | reverse complement strand
AAAATGAAACCAATTTACAATAAGATCTGGGAATTAGCAAAACCCTATTATCTAAAGGCTAGACCTAAAGATATTATACATATAGAATGGATAATGCCAGTAGCATTATCCCTAGCTAAACAAGAAAATCTTGATGATATTTTATTAGTTCCTTTAGCAATTCTGCACGATGTTGGTTATGCAGGAATTACAACCAACTCTATGAAGTTGGAAACAAGAAAAGTACATATGGCTGCAGGTGCAAAGATTGCCAGAGAAGTACTTGAGCAAGTAAATTATCCTCAAGAAAAAATAGATAAGATTGTTTATTATGTTTCTGTTCATGATAATTGGGCATTGGGAGATTTTAAAGTTTATGAAGATCCTATATTAGGTGTTTTTGGAGATTTAGACTTTATTTGGGCATTGACAGAAAAAGGGTTTCCAGCATTTGTGAAAATATATGGAAAAACAATTCAAGAGACTATTTATTATTTAGATCAAGCTAATGGAAACACAAAAGGCGCACCTTGGACATGTGAAGCAACTAAAAGTCTTTATGAAAAAGAATTAAAAAGGTTGAAGGAGAAATATGATTTATAATGAGAAAAGACTTTTACTCGGAGATTAGTGCAAATAATTGGAAGACAGTTTTATTATTTGTTGTCTTCTTTATTTTAGTTCTATTATTTGGTGCTGTATTTGGAGCATATATTGGGAATATAATTACTGGATTAGTTATTGCCTTTATCATAGGAGTAATTTATAGTTTAATTATGTATAAATCTGGTGCAAAGACTATTCTTTCTACTGTTAAAGCAAAGCCTGTGACTAAACAGCAGGATCCTTATCTTTATCATACTGTTGAAGGATTATCAATAGCTGCAGGATTAAAAAATCCTCCTAAGCTTTATATGATTGAAGAAGAATCAATGAATGCCTTTGCAACAGGTATTTCTCCTGATAAATCTTATATTTGTGTAACTTCTGGTCTTAGAAAGAAAATGAATAGACAAGAACTTGAAGGAGTTCTTGCACATGAGATGGGCCACATAAAAAACTTTGATATCAAAGTTATGCTACTTGCTGCAGTTCTTGTTGGTATTGTTATATTATTATCTGATATTATTTTCAGAAGTTTTCTCTGGGGTGGTGCAGGAAGGAGTAGAAGAAGCAATCAAGGCGGAGGACAAGCACAACTAATCCTTATTGTTATTGCAATTGTTCTTGCAATACTTGCACCAATTATTGCTCAATTAATTAAATTAGCAATTAGCAGAAAAAGAGAATACTTAGCTGATGCTTCTGCAGTTGAGCTAACTAGAAATCCTTCTGGTTTAGCTTCAGCATTAAACAAGATAAAAAATGATGTAGATGTTAAAGTTGATTCTGCAAATAAAGCAACTGCACATCTTTTTATTGAGAATCCTTTAAGACATTCTAAAAGAAAACAGTTATTTGCATCTTTGTTTAATACTCATCCTCCAATTGATAAAAGAATTGGTTTGTTAGAAGCGATGTGATTATTCTTTCTTATTCTTAATATAATCATTAAATTTATCCATATAAGTCTTTCTAAGCTCGTTGCTTGATTGCCCATCAATATATGCTACATGGCAGTTAAGAGTCTTTATAATATTTTTAATATTACTTTCTAAATTAGGTGATAAATACTCTACTTCAGTTTTATCTTTTGGGAAATCCTCTGGGTAAGCAAGTTCATAAAAAGTAAGCTGTGTTTCTAAATCATAATCAGAAATTCTCTTTGCATTCTTTTCTCCTAAGTCAAGTGCAATATCTGCAATTGTATTTCTATCAAAGTTATTAGTAATTTCACAAATAAAAGGCCCATACTTATATGTATGACTATCTTGATTAGAGTTATTAGAATGATCAATTTCAAAAAATAA
>CAYZNE010000119.1:0-1928 GCA_964478955.1 uncultured Methanosarcinales archaeon | reverse complement strand
TATTTTCTAATCGAGAAATAGAAGTAAGATTTCTCAATTCTTGTCTTGATTTTAATAAAAATTCAATATTTTTATACCTTATTAGAAAATGTTTGAAAAAATCATCATATGTTCTTTTTTTAAATATATTTTCATACTTTTTTAGAAATTCTATTTTAAACTTTAATAAAATATTATTATCATGATCTATTTGTTTATCAGAACTATCAATGACTTCATCAGTGTCAGGATTAATAAAAACACCTTTTTCTAAATTTTCAAGTATTTCTTTTTCTGATAACATCTTAGAATTTAAATTAAATATTTAATTCATCAATAAGCATTTCAATTATTTTTGGTTTTACTAATTTAGGTATTGTCAAAGTTATTTCTCTTGTTCGACCATATCGACCTTTACTAATAACTTTTGCATTCACTATTCCCAACATATCTAATTCAGCTATAACATCACTGACCCTTCTTTGTGTTAGTGGTCTTAGATTTATTTTTATACAAAGATCTTTATAATATTCATAAATTTCGCCTGTAAAAATACTTTTATTACCCTCATCTTTCATCGCAAAAATACTATAAATAACTGCTTGAAATTGTTTTGGTTGAGTTTTAATTATATCAAATACTCTGTCTTTCTCAATTTTTTCTTCTGCAGTATCTAAACATTTTAAATTAATTGTTTTTAAATCTGTTCTTTCAGAAATTTCGCCTGCAACTCTTAATAATTCTAATGCTCTTCTTGCATCTCCATGTTCTCTTGCAGCATAGGCTGAACACTTTTCTATTACACCAGGTTCAATAATTCCTTTCTTAAATGCAACTTCTGATCTTTTTCTTAGAATATCTTGTATTTGTAATGCATTATATGGTGGAAAAACTAATTCTTCCTCACTTAGTGAACTTTTTACTCTTGGATCAAGATTATCTGCAAATATTAAATCATTAGAAATACCTATTAATGATAATTGTGCATTTACTAATTCACCATTTATTCTTGTAAGATTATATATTATTTCATCTCCTACTTTTTTTACAAGTTGATCAATTTCATCTAATATAATTATGAATAATCTTTTTTTAGAATCTATTGCTTTGTAAAATATATTATATACTTCATCTGTTGGTAAACCTGTTGCAGGTATATCTTTTCCAAAATGTCTTGCAAGTTCTGCAACCAACCTATATTCTGTGTCAACAACTTTTTTTAATTTACAATTAACATAGAGAATATCTAAAGAAATATTTTTTTTCTTAGCCATATCAAGCATTTGATTTGTTGTAAATCTTATACTCAAAGTTTTTCCTGTTCCTGTTTTACCGTAAACAAAAAGGTTAGATGGTTTTTCCATTCTAAGTGCAGGAGCAAGAATTTGTGCAATACAATTTATTTGTTCATCTCTATGCATTATATCATCAGGTGTATATTTAGATTGTAATGCTTCTTTATTTGTAAATAAAGATTTTTTATCAAGAAATTTTTCAAATAGTCCACTAAGGTCTTTAGCCATTTTTATCAACTCACAATTATTATTAATACATTCAAAATATAACTTATTTAAATAGTTTTCCATATGAAATATAGGTTTATAAATGTCTTCATACCATAGAATATATCTTGTAGAGGCCATGTAGTGACATTTTAGGTATTACCCTCTCACACCCTTATTTCATTTGGAGATATTAAATTAAATAAAAAAATTTGTTTGTTAATTTAAATAAATTCATTTATATTTTTACACATTCAAAAATTCTTTTTTCACCTTTACACAATCATTTCTACTCTAAAATTATTTCACATTTACTCTTAAAACTCATTTTTTATTTTCAATTCATTCACATTCTTCTTTTACTCTTATTCTTCTTCTTTTTTCTTTTTCCATTTTCTTATATTATATTATTATATAATTATTATATGTTTATATATTAACATATAT
>CAYZNE010000118.1:0-1965 GCA_964478955.1 uncultured Methanosarcinales archaeon | reverse complement strand
TCACAGGTTATTTCTGAAGCATTAATTAAAATGAACAAAGATAAAAAAATTACTTCTAAAATGGCTTTAAATTATCTAAAATGAGCTATTAGAAACACAAAAAAGAAAGTTGCTGTGGTAATTGCTGATGAATTAAATATAATAAATTATAAAATTTTCGATAAATATAGTAAAGGGAAAGCAGAAAACAGAGCTAAAAGAATTGGTGATTTCTTTGAGAAAATGTTTAAGAATGCAATTCAACAATTAGATGAAAAAGACAGAGCTAAAGTTAAGATTTATAAATGGAAAAAGATAAGACAAAATAATCATTATCTAAAAATAAGAAAATTCTTAGAAAAACAATATAATCAAGATTTAGAATTTAAATCTGCTGTATTATATTTTATTAAGAAGTATATGAGAAAAAAAGGTAATAAAATAATAAGTGACAAAAACAAAGTTAATAAATTAGCTACCTATATATTGGGAGAGCTTCCAACTTTGCTTGAAGGAATAAATGTAGAACAAACATATTATGGCCTATGCATTTATCCAACTTATTTTGCTTCAGGAATGAGCCAATTTGTTATGGATATGCATGCTAAAGAGTTAGATATTGGCAAGAAACTAAAAAAATTAATTAAAAATAAGGCAGTTTTAGTTGAAGCATGGTTAGATTAGATTGCAAAAGAGACAGTTAATGTTTTGAATTTAAAATGAAAGAAGAATTAATTAAACAAGAAATTGATTTACTAATAAATGATTTAATTGAAAACTTAAAACAAGAGTTAAGTCAGTGTCTTGAAAATATTACATTAACAGGAACTTACACAATTGAAGATATTTCTTTTAACAGACCAAATATTAACATAATAATCTTTCTTAAAAAAAGCACAAATGCAAAAGATTATCTTAAATTAGGAGAAGTTTTCTATAAAACAGCAAAACAACATTTAAATTTATTTAGAATAAGAATTGATATGTTACCATTCAGATTTGCTTCACCAATTGGAGATAAAGAATTAGAAGTTATAATTACTCCTCTTATTCTAAATATGGCCCAAAAAAACCAAAAACCTGCGTTTGGAATACCATTAAATGTTCTAGAAGGAATGAATTCAATGGGGAAAGTGGTTTTTGGAACTAATGTTTTAAGTAGCATAAATTTTGATTATTCAAGAGAAGACTTTATTAGGTGGGCATTTTTTGACCTAGGGGTTTTATACAAAAACCAATTAATAAGAGTACCATTAACATATGACATAAATGAGAATTTAGATTTATTAGTAACAGAAGCATTAGAAATTGGTAAAGTTGCACTTTATTGGGGAACTGAAATATTTTTAAATGATAAACATAAAAGCTTTGACTTAATTAAAAATAAAGATAAAATGATTGATTTCTATCAGAATATAAGTCAAAAGCTTGGCAATGCTTCAAAAATAATTTTAGAAGCAAGAAATCACTTTCAAGAGTATAAAGTAAATAAAGACAAGGCTTTTAGATTATATGAAGCTGCTTATACTGCAATTACAGAAGTATTTTTTAAAGTATTAAGTGAAATGAGAAAATAAAATGGTGATCTTAGCAGCTGGAGGAATAATAATTCAAGATAATAAAGTCCTTCTTATGTATAGAATAAACTCTACTTATCCTAATATGTGGTCTAATCCAGGTGGAAAAATTGAGCCAGATGAAACCCCAGAACAAGCAATTATTAGGGAAGTTGAAGAAGAATTAGGAATTAAGACCAGAGTTAAAAGATATATTGTTGATTATCAAGATTATGAAAAAGAAGAATTAATTGGGGTTTACAAAGGGTTTGAATTAGAAATAATTGAAGGAACTCCTGAAGTTACAGAAAAAGATAAAGCAACAGAAATTAAATGGTTTGATTTAAATAATCTTCCAAATAATATTGCCCCTTACACTCTTTTTTATTTAGATAAGTTGTAAGCTTTTTTAAAACATTAAATTGTAAAT
>CAYZNE010000117.1:0-1996 GCA_964478955.1 uncultured Methanosarcinales archaeon | reverse complement strand
TTCTCTTTCTTGTATTAAATCTAAGAATTTTTTAGGATTTGTAGCTTCAAACATTTTTTTGTTAGCTTCAATTATGTAACTTACCAATCCCTTATTAATCAATGATTCAAGCACATCATAAACTGTTCTTCTATTTACTTTTGATTTTTCTGTTATTTTGCCTGCAGTTGATGATCCTAATTCTAGTAAAGCAAGATATACTCTGGCTTCATTTGAGCTAAGACCTATGTTTTCTAGGGTTTCAATGTTCATATTAATTAGAATACATATATAATATTTAAACTTATCGGTTTGTGGTGGAAATCTCTCCACACAAGCTTAAATACCTCTATAACATTCTATTTTTAATCAATTAAAATTAAATAAGGTGATAAAATGAAAAAAATACATATTGGAATAGTGAGTATTCTAGTTTTGATTTTTGTTGTCGGTGGAATACTAATCTATTTAAGCAACAGCAATGTGACCGGTCGTGTTGTAATAAATACACCTAATAAAGAGATAAGTGTTGGCAGTGTTCCTGTTATTGAAGGTGTTGTTTTAGAGATTGCAAAACAAAATGGTTACTTTGAAGAGCAGGGATTAGATGTTGATATAATTTATGCAAAGAGTACAAAATATCTTCTGCCTGGACTTGCTAATGGGCAATTAGATATGTCAATAGCATCGATTTCAGCTGGAACTTTTAATTATTTAGCAGAAGATAGTAATGCAAGAATAATTGTTGATGTTGCAAAAAGAAAACCTGGTATTATTGTTAGAAAGGATCTTTCTAATAAAGTTAAAGTAATGGAAGATTTAAATGAGATGAGGTTTGCAACGCCAAGACTTGGAAGTGCGTCATATTATTTTTTAGCCAAAATTCTTGAGAATTCTAACATTAATATTGAAGATTTTGATATGAAATCATTAAAGAGACAAGAAGCAGTAACTGCTTTAGTGACAAAAGATCTTGATGCAGGTATTATAAACGAACCATTTGGTACGCTTGCAATTGAAAAAAACATTGGTGTTTTCTTAGATGACAAGAGAATTAATAGTGCTTTTCCAGAGAGTGGTCAGCAACATTCATTCTTAATTGCAACAAAGGAAATTACTGATGATAAAGACACTTTAAGAAAGTTCAGAAGTGCTTATAGAAAAGCTGCATCTTTTTATAATAAAGCAAAATCAGGTAGCAAACCAGAAAGAACAAGGGTTATAGAAATTATTTTTGATTATACAGACATTGATAAAGATATAATCAATAAATCCAGGTGGATTTATATTAATAATGATGCAATACCAGATAAGAATCAACTTGAAGAGATACAGGATTATTGGCTAAGAAATGACTTGATTAATCAGAAAATTGATCTAGAAACAGTTATAGTTTCTTAGGTGACTTAGATGAAAACAAAGTTTCTTTTTTCTTTTTTCTTTATTTTTGCATTAATTACAATTTGGGAGTTTTTAGTATATTTAAACATAATTAATTCATTGTTCTTGCCAGCACCATCTAAGATCCTAATGTCATTGTTTTCAAATATAAATTCATTATTATTAAGCA
Organism: uncultured Methanosarcinales archaeon; assembly: GCA_964478955.1. Lineage (GTDB taxonomy): Archaea > Nanobdellota > Nanobdellia > Woesearchaeales > CAYZNE01 > CAYZNE01. The sequence goes on along the minus strand of CAYZNE010000117.1, from coordinate 447 downwards.
CTGCAATAACTCTTAAGCATATTGCTGTTGGTTATATTATTGGAGTAACAATTGCAATTTTACTTGGTTTTATATTAATGAAATATAATAAAATAGAAAGTATGGTATACCCCTTAATTTTAGGAATTGGGGCTGTTCCTGTAATTGCTTATATCCCCCTATTTATTTTATGGTTTGGTTTGAATGAGATGCCTATATATGTTTGTTCAACTATTGGAGCATTTTATCCTGTTTTCTTAGCTACTATTCATGGTATAAAGAGAGTTAATAGATCTTATATTGAGGTTGCACAAAACTTTAAGATTAAAGCATTTACAAATAAAATTATTTTTCCTGCATCTTTACCATATATTAGTAATGGTTTAAGACAATCTATTCAGTTTGTTTTTTTGATAACTCCTCCTGCAGAGATGATAATAAAAGGCACTGGTTTAGGAGGGTTTATCT
>CAYZNE010000116.1:0-2027 GCA_964478955.1 uncultured Methanosarcinales archaeon | reverse complement strand
AAAATTATTCCAATTTTTGGTCATTAAAACTTCTCAACTAAAATATATGAAGTTCCAACACAACAAAAACTAAAAAGTTTTTGAGCATTGTAATCACAGAATCAAAAAATATGCAACTCAAGAATGTCCTCATCTTTCATTACATGCTTAAGCATTAACTTCTGTCCACCGAACTTTGCAGATCTACCCCAAACTCTAGAAAACTTAAATCTTTTAACAAAATCTTTATGCAACTTATTACAAACATCCCTTATCTTACAATTTCTATGCATAATTAGAGGAACTTTCATATCAGGTTCTTTACCTGGTTCTTTAAGGTATATTCTAATTAAATCTAATTTTCTAAAAATCAGCTCTTTTAACTCAACAATATGATTTCTTTTTTGCGCACTCACACAAAGATCTGGTTGATGTTTTTCTTTTAGTTTGTCAAGCTTTTCTTCTGAAACAGTATCAATCTTATTAAAAACAGTAATTGCAGGAATATAAAGCTTGTTTGCTTCAATAATATCAATCAATTGATCATCATTTATATCTTCCCTAATAACAACATCTGCATTATTTATCCTGAAAGTTCTAAGCATGTCTTTAATTGTTTTATTATCTAAATGGCTAAGCTTAATTGTTTTTCCTATTCTTAATCCATTTTTCGAAGTTTTCTTAATTTTAACATCTGGTTTCAACTGATTAATTCTCACATGCGCATTATATACTTCTTTTTCAATAACTTTAAGATATTGTGGAGAATTAACATCTAGCAACATAATTATAAGGTCTGCACTCTGAAGTGTTGCTAAAACTTCTTTTCCTCGACCCTTACCAGATGCAGCACCTTTAACAATTCCAGGCATGTCGCATATCTGAATTTCCGCATGCTTATATCTCATCACACCAGGAACAACATCAAGAGTTGTAAATTCATAAGCAGCAATCTTAGATTTCGCACCAGTTAAACTGTTTAACAAAGTAGACTTACCAACACTTGGGAATCCAAGAAGAATGACTGTTCCATCACCAGTCTTACGAACTTGATAACCATGAATACTCTTACCTGTTCTGGAACGAGAAGATCTTAATTCTTTGAATTTTGCGAGTTGGGCCTTATATAAACCAACAGCATGCTGAGTTCTTTTATTATACTTTGTTTTAGCTATTCTTTCTTCTAATTCCTTAATCTTATCATCATATTTTGCCATTACAACATAGAGTAATTATTTTATTTATAAAATTAGTTGATAAACCTATGAAAAGAAATAGTTATTTGTATCAGACTCAACATTTATTTTAAGCAATCTAGCATATTTAGTTCCACCTTCTTGCAAAACCCAAACTTCTTCAAGAAAATTATTAAGATCTGGATGCCAAGGTTCATTAGACCAATTATTTGGGTAAACAAGTAAAACATCGAATTTTTTAATATCATTTCTATCCCTCTTTGATGAATCAACAACCATATTCTCATTTGAATAACTTATGTTATATTTTTTCAGGAGAGCCTCTCGTTCAGGAGTTCTAATAATTAAAATAGGGTCAAATAAATTAACTAATTTTCCCGTGTCATCAAATCTAAACTCGCTTTGCATCCAAAAATAATCCCAATACAAATAATCTATATCATACTGTTTAAGCAACTCTGCTCTTTTATCGCTACTATTCCCATAGAGAATAATCGCAAGGTCTAATTCTCTCTGATCAACTTCACTAGTTAGGGGGTGTTGATTCCTTCTAATACTCAAAAACCTACGGCCAGTTAAAGAATTAATAGCAGACCCTACCTCCTTAGAAGAAATAAAATTATCATCAAGCGCAGTATATTTTAATATTGCTGCCTTAGATTCTAAAAGAAGTGGATTTTGTTCTGCAAATCCATTCGGTATCCATTTATCATTCTTAACATAAGAATTAAAACCGATTAAGGATATCAAAATAAATAAAATAAACAGAACACTAAAAATTTCTTTTTTATATTTCTTAATAAATCCAAAAGTCAAAAAGGATTTAAAAACAAAAGAGGTGATAAATATTAT
>CAYZNE010000115.1:0-2063 GCA_964478955.1 uncultured Methanosarcinales archaeon | reverse complement strand
GGAGGGTTTATCTGGCAAAATGCTGATTTATTTAGAATAGAACTTGTAATTTTAGGCATGGTTACATTAGGTATAATTGGGTTTTGTTTTTTTAAGGCTTATGCGTTTATTGAAAGAAAATATCTTTTAAAATGGATGGATGTGAAAAAACATGCTTAAAGTCAAAAATTTATCAAAAAATTTTGGAAGCTTATGTGTCTTAAAAGAATTAACTTTTAATATTGAAGAAAAGGATTTTGTATCAATTATTGGTCCAAGTGGTTGTGGAAAAACCGTCTTATTAAAAATTATTTCTAATTTAGAAAAACCCAGTTTAGGAAAACTAAATATAAAAAACCAGGTTAATCCTATTATTATATGGCAAGATTATAGATTGTTTCCATGGAGAAATGTGTATGATAATGTTATCTTTCCAATTGAAGAAGAGAAAATACCTGATAAAATCAAGACTAAAAAAGTAAACTTGCTTTTGAAATTTATTGGTTTATATGAGTTTAAAGATTTTTATATACATCAGCTCTCAGGAGGAATGCAGCAAAGAGTTGCACTAGCAAGAGCACTGATAAATGAACCTAAACTCTTGCTTCTAGATGAACCCTTTTCAAATATTGAATGGAGGAAAACACAGGAATTTTATCAAGAGCTGAAAAACATACAGAAAAAGAAAAACCTTACATTGATCCAAGTCACACATGACATACCAAATGCTTTAATGTATTCTAATAAAATAATAGTGTTGAGTAAAAGACCTGCAAAAGTAAAGGCAGTTTTTACTCATGTTGAAAATACTGCAGAAATGCAAGAGAGAATATTAAAGTTACTTGAACCAGATGAAGATATTTTGTATCCTTTATAGTTAAAATGTGAATTATGCCCCTTTCTTGATTGCTATCGCATAAACCCTTAATTCTTTTACATAAGCTTGAATTGTCATGTCTTTTTCTAGGTGCAGGAATTCGTTAAAATCCCCATTACTAAATTTACTTTTGTGTGCCTTAAAACAAGAATCTACTTTTTTATTTTCAGGGATTTTATTCTCAAGATTTAGTAATAAATTAATACCCAGAACCTTAGGGGTTTCTCCTTTTTTTATTGCTTCTTCATTAGGATTAGATTGTGGAAAGTTGACTTTTCTTATTTTTGCATCAATTAATTCACATTTAGTATTACCGCTTTTAATAGCTTCATAGTTTGCTTGATTTACGTGGTCTGCATATAGTATAAACATTTAATATCACCAAATTATAGAAATACTGTCAACTATTTAAATTTAACTTATAATTTATAGAAATTTAGTCGTCTATTTAAGATTTTAAATATAATCCTATTAAAACATATGCTCTACTATCTTTTATGGCATTTAATATTACTTTTGGAAGTTCAATATTTACTTCAGTTTTTTTGTTATCAATTTTTTCTAGAATACGTCCTTTATTACCCTCATAATTATAGGTTATTAGTATTTCTTTTCTAAAATTCTCTTCTAGTTTTTGTTGGTTTTCTATGCTTCTTTGTTTTTTTATATTTTTATATGTTGTTTGTCTATAAGTTCTGATCTTTGTGAATATAAAATCTTTTTTATCTTTTCCCCTTATTGTATGTGTTTTTTGTCCTCTTATTGTATGTGTTTTAAATACCCTTGTGATTTCTTCTTCGTCAGCAACAATTTTGTTAATAGTTTTGTTATCTTCATTATCATCGATTTCTCTAAGCATTGTATACTTTGTAAAGTTGAATAACTATTTAAAACTATGTATAAAATAGAATAAATGACAATCATTACTTTCTTGCTTTCTCTAACTTACCACGAAGTAAAGCATTAAGAGACTGATCATTAACTTTCATAACTCTCCATCTAACTCCAGGAATGTCACCTTTAGAACGACCCATAGCACCACCAATACACTCTATTATAACTTCATCGTGTTCATCAACTAATTTACTTGCACCATCACCTGGCAGAAATGCAGTGACTTGCTTTCCATTTTTAACAAGTTGCACTCTGACGCATTTTCTCATTGCAGAGTTTGGTTGTTTTGCTTCTAATTGAACTTTAGAAAGAA
>CAYZNE010000114.1:0-2202 GCA_964478955.1 uncultured Methanosarcinales archaeon | reverse complement strand
TGTAATTCCTCCACACACTAAAAGTGTGCAGGTATCCTTACAACAAAAAATGAGAAACCATCAAATCCTTTATCAAAAACTACTGGATCACAGATTTCTCCTTCTTCAAACCACTCACATAATTCACCACCAAAAGCATTTTCACATATTGATTGATTCCCACCTTCACAAGCATCAAACTGAAAACAATCATAAATACAGCCATCCATATAATCTTCCCAAGTGCAATTAGCAGTTGAATCACAAGTACCTTCATCTAATCCCATACAATCAGGCATACTACCATTAACTGTAAAAGAATAATTTGATTCAGCCCAAGAGGGGGTTCCATTAGAATCAAGACACATTACATTCCAAGCAAGTTCTATATTTGGAGCCATCATATTACTAAAGTTGTTTTCTGTATCTGCATCTACAGATAGGAAAAAACCTTCTGAGCCCCAGTTACCTGCTTGGCCCATAGAAAAATTCCAATAGAATGTACAATTAGCAGTTTCATTAACAGTAAAATTAAGCTCAAAAAAGTTAGACTGAACAACAGCACCATTTTCAGGGTATAATAAAATTATATTTAATGTCGGAGATCCAGCTGGAGGACTATTAATAACAACACTAGCATTATCTTCTGCAATTAATGATTCAGAAGCATTTTCAAACTCAATAATGTTCATTGCACTTCCAGGTGCAATTGCAGTAAAATTTAATTCTATAAGAATTGTTTCACCAACACTCAGATTAATATCCCACTCAATCTCATCATCATCTGGACTAAAATAGTCCTCTTGAATGTCCGCATTCTCAAAATCCAAATAATCACCATCATATAAATCAAAAAGAGTATAATTAGTAAGATTACCCTCACCAAGATTAGTAAGATTAATTGTAAATATTATTGTTGAACCATTATCAACAGGAGAACTAAGAAAAGTCTTAATTAAACTAACATTAACTTCAGCTTCAGAATCAGTTATATTAACATTTAGGGTGTAATTAGAAGGTGCCCATGAAGAGTTTGATTCATTGTTAAAAAATAGACAATTCCATTCATAATCCCCATTTGATAGATTTGTAGACCAGTCTAAAGAAATTTGTAAACCCCATATTACAAAAGATTGGGATAAGCCTTGGGGACCCCAAATATAAAAAGTGCTGTTTGTTAAATTAGTAGTATCTGAGGCATTACACACAAATGTGAACACTTCCATTTGTGTTATTGTGCCCTTGTTCAGGGCTTAACAACTCGACTGTTGGTGATGCATAAACAATAATTGCAAGAACCACAATTAATAATATTGACACAAATAATAGATTTAGTTTTTTCATTATAAACACCCCAGTTGAATTTTAATTAAATACTAAAATAACACCCTAAAGAAGTAATTAATATATTGTATTTAAAAAGATTATTGTTTTACAGGTGTGCCCAGAATAGTTTATATATACTACTTTAAGGTGACCCTGCAGGGCTCATTTATAGAATAATGAGAAGTTCGTTGCAGGGGGATGCACCCTAAAAACAAACAAGTTAATAAATAAAATAGAAATGTTAAACTCGGAATTAAACTTTTTTGTTATTCTTATGTTGTCTCTCTGTTTTTTTATTAGACCAGACAAATAGGGCAATAACATATATTGCAAAAATAATAACAACAACTAACCAAATAATATAACATATATAGAAGTTAATATAATCATTAAAAGTAAATACTGGTTTTTCTACAACTTTTAATAAGAACATATCGCTTTTAACAAAATAATCAGAATCACTTGCATAGAACCAGAAAGGAATAACTCCTGAAGTTCCTTCTCCTGCAGTAATTAGTGCTTTTGAATCATCAAAGGTTACACTAAAATTCAAAACAGTATCATTTCCTGCAGTTTTTAACTTCACAAAATAAGATAATTCATCATTATCAGGATCTTCAAAGTAATTAGACATCTCTATCATTTTTGTATCTCCTGAATACATGGACAAGTTAAAATTATCGCTATTGTCTAAAGCAGGGTATATTGATCTTAAAGGACAGAATATTAATAGTAATATTAAGAACAATAAAGCTAAACCAATAAGAATAAATAAAAGTTTCTTAGAAGTTTTCTTTCTCTTTTTCTTTTTCTCTAAATTTTTAGGTCTTGAAGCACAAAGATAAAGTAATAACAATAACAACAATAACAAAACAATAATACCAATTACAGTTATAG
>CAYZNE010000113.1:0-2240 GCA_964478955.1 uncultured Methanosarcinales archaeon | reverse complement strand
CATTAATTACTGCATTGAATAACTTCTCAGAGATTTTTTCTTCATAAAATAATTTAACATTAATATCATAATTTCCTATAATCATATCTTGTGTGTTCCAGTAACCTGAAAGTATTATAGAACCAAGACTAGGAATATCTTCTGAAGAAGTCTTTACTGATTTAATTGAGGAACCTGTTGAATCTAAAACATTAAGTTCAGCATAAACATCCTTTATTTCACTATTCCAAACGCTTTCTGCAATAACATCAACTTTTACTATTTGACCAAGCTTAAATTGATCAATTATTAAATCTTTAATATTTAGATTTTTATTACCAATCATAAAAGGTTTACTAAGAACAATTTGCTTTCCATCAAAATTAACAACCATCTCAACAAAATAAGTTCCAGGATTAAGATCTGCTTTCCAATTAGCAACAACCTTACCATCATCACCAGATGCAAGACTAATAGCATTAGTTTGAACTCTAGTAATTTCCTCATTTGTAGGGCCTTTGATGATTGCGGTTCCTTCAACATTATTTATGTTTTGATCACCCTTACCAAATAAAGATGCAGTGAAAGTAACAACATCACCACTGTTTGCAGAATTAACATGAAGATTAGATACCAAATATTTACCAGGATAAGGAATATCAATTAACAATTGTGCAATAACTGCGGTTGTTGCAGAAATCATTTCACCCTCATCTTTATCTTGCATAATTATTGCACCAGAATCAGTTATGATAGTATTTCCCTCTTGCATCTCAACAGGAAGCTCAAGTATTATAATTTCAACAATATTTCTTCCAGGAGGGAGATTGTTGGGAATATTCAATTCATAAGATATTGTTTTTGATGATTCAGATGAATCTATAATAACAATAGACTCGCTAGTTTTGAAATAATCTTTATATTCCCCTGTTGCATATATAACAACTTTCATATCTTTATGCTGATTATTTATTATTCTTAATTGACCAGTCTCAACTTTATTTCCAGAATTAAATAATGTTCTAGCTGGGGCAACACCTAAACCATAAACAGACTGCATAACTAAAACTAATAAAAAGACAAACATACAAATTTTTAATAATTGTTTTTTATTAATCATTTTTGTTTTTGTTTTGCGATGCCAATAAATTTATTATTTATTCAATTTTTTATTGAATGACCAAAAGATTTATCTTTTGTGTTTATTGAACATTTTCTTTTTTTCTTAGCTCTGTTGTAAACAGTCCAAATTGTTCTTTGATCTTTATTCAATAATTCTGCAATCTCAAAATATCTCAAATCTTTTTCTTCTTTCAAGTATTCAACAATCGACTCAAGAACAGCAAGAGTTCTATCTTGTAAGATTCTTAGAGGAATATCTAAGGTTTTCTCGATTCTCTGTCCATTAACAATTGTTTTTTTCATTTACGTATACGTTTCACTAACAAGCCAATAAAATATCAACTCAGATGATCTAGTTCCAGGAGGCTCTTGACCAGGAACAGTTATTTTAATATCAACTTCTGCATAATTTTCTGATGAATGAAAGTCAAGATTTCTTATTACATATTCATTTGAAACAGATTCATTTTCAAAATAAGTCCAATCCATGGTTGAACCAGACTCATTAAATGTTGATCCCCCTACATTAGTATCTGCCTTGTACTGCAAATATTCAGTTCCTAAATCTTCAGATACCCAGAAAGATGTTGTGCTCATAGTTTTAAGAGTGGCATTAACATTCCCAACATTTTGAAATGAGAATGGGTTAACAGAATCATTATCTGTATTTGCAGATTCCAATGGAAGTAAAGAAGATTGACTAAAGTCTGTGAAATTATTAATCATGTTTATTATAACTGTTTCTTCAATTGAAAAACTATAAATATCAGACCATTCAGAATAATTAGTTCCATCATAAGCTCTAACTCTCCACGTGTAATTATTATTACCTGTTTCAACATAAGTTTGTAATTCATCTCCAATAGTTTTAGTATAATTGTTCCCAGAAGGATCCAAACTTGAACCCTCTAGATTAGGATAATTATAATTTGGTGCAGCAGTAATATTTATTTCCAAAGTAAAGTTCAAAGAGTCAGCATCATTATCTGTGCAATTCCAAACAAAGGTTGGACTTAAATTAAATAAAGTGTTATTCCAATTGACAGGAAGTAATAAAATTGGTTTTTCAGGAGGATCATTATTTATTGTTACTTGATCTGTTTTAGCAGTTCCATTTTCATAACCATCATAAGGAATAA
>CAYZNE010000112.1:0-2286 GCA_964478955.1 uncultured Methanosarcinales archaeon | reverse complement strand
GAACTTCATATATTTTAGTTGAGAAGTTTTAATGACCAAAAATTGGAATAATTTTATTTTTGTGTTGGGGTTGCATATTTTTTTAATGTGATAATTATTTATGGTTCACTATTAGTGATCTCCTCCCACATTTCTTTTGGATTCTTATTTGTTTCATGATATTCTCTATTTTTTACACTCTCAATTTGTTCTAAGTTCTTGTTTATTGCAAAATTAATAAGATGCTTTAGTTTATCACTTTCAATGATTTTAATTAATTCTTCAAAATATTTGTTTTCGTTACAGTGTGCATTTAATTCTGTTTTTTGAACAAATAAGTTTGATGCTATAACTAACCTTTTGAATTCTTCATAAGAGCTTACCTTTGAAGGGTCTCTATATGCATCTAGTGCCTCTTGGTCCCATCGAGCAAAAGTTTCTAAATCAGGATTTATGTTTGCGTCGTATATATGAGTTAATTCATGAATTATTGCAATGGATATAAGATGTTTTCTAAAACTTAGCATTTCTTGATCGTTTAAATTTTCTTTCAAATCATCAAGATATTTTCTTCCAATAGTCAATGTTCTTGCTTCACCATCAGATGTGGCCGATGCTTCTTCTTGTACTTCATCTATTATAATAGTATAAGTAAAGTCATCTTTTACAGTTATAGCGTTTTCATTGAACCAGTTCATGCCAATATTTATTGCCTCTATCACTAAAGTTCTGATTTCATTAGAATAAAGATTGTCTATTTCTGGATTTATTTCTATTTTGTTTAAGATTGCATCCATCCCACTAGGATCAACATAATTCATAGGATTATTCCCAACATAAGCATAATGATTAACACCATCCCCAATAGGATCCACACTAGTAAACCTTCCAATATCAGAATCATAATACCTAGCACCAAAATAATGCAAATCAGTAGAAACATCTTTTTCTTTTCCTGTAAATCCATATTTTGAACCATTATCCACAATAGTCTGACCAAAAGGCAGGGATTTGTATTCTGCTGTTGTTTCTCCTTCTTCATTGAGTATTATTCTTTGACTTCCTAGTCTGTCATTAATTTTATAAGAAATATTTCCGCCTGTTATCTGTGCAACATTGCCTATGTAACGTGTTGTTGTGGTTGCAGAGGCTATTGACATTATTAGTAAGAATAATAAAATACTTAATACTGTGTATCTGCTAATTTTATTCATTAATTAGAATTCTTAATTAAACTCTTTATTAATGTTTTCTAAGAAATTATGAAGAATATTTTTAAATAGTTTTATTTACATTATTTGATCCGCCACAGCACACTGAGCAAGCCTTAGGGCAAGTAAATGGTTCTCCCCCATTACAAGTGCAATTGGTTGCATTTGTGGGGTTAACAGAATTTGTCTTTTGCATTGAGGCTTGCCCTCCAATGTTACTTTCAGTACTTTCAGAGTTTAGATACGGGGAATTTGCAACACCAATAATTATTACTCCAACTATTGCAATAATTGTTATTACAAATAATCTTTGTTCTGTTGAGTCCATCTAACTTAATTAAGGCATCTTATTTTTATAAATTTTTCTAAGAATTAAAGATTTTTCAACTTTTGTTCAACTTCAGATAAGGCTTTTTCTAATCTATCTAATTCATTTTCACTTTTAAGTGTGTTATCTTGTTTTACTTTCTTTTTAGATTTTGCTTTTGCTAATTTTTTGTCTTTTTTTGTTTCGCCTTTAATCTCAAGAAGTTCATGATCAGGCAAGAATTCGTATAATTTTGCAAAAAGTAGACTCATTTCTTTTGTTTCTTCTTTAAGTTCTTTGATTAGTTTTAGTTTTTTATTTCTTAATATCTCAATTCTAAAATGTTGCCTAGTTGCTTTTATTGTTTCTTTTGTTGCATTCAATCCTTTAACTCTTACATCTCTTGCTCTTGCAACTGTGACAAATCTGTTTGTTTCCATTTTTATGTTTTATTCGCTTTAGAGGGCGGTATTTTATATGTTTGGTTCAAATAATGTTTTGTCAATAAAATATACTTTGTCTGAAATATTGTCTAGAGTTGTTTGCCATTCAAGTAACTCTTCATCTTCTTCAGCTTTTATTTGATTTATTTGTTTAAGTATGCTTTTTGATTTGTCAAGTTTGGCCTTGACAACGTCAATAATATCAAGCACTTCCTTGTACGAATCGATTTTTATAAATACAGGAGTATTATTCATTCTTTTCACCTCATTAATGGATTATTATCAAATAGTTTATCTTCAACTGTCAGAAGACTATCTTGGATAGATTCAAGTTCGTTTCTTAAGT
>CAYZNE010000111.1:0-2330 GCA_964478955.1 uncultured Methanosarcinales archaeon | reverse complement strand
GTAGTAGCAAAACGAGGCATATATCTGCTTGCAGTATAAGGCGCATCATCACTAACCCAAACAACCATTGCTTTATTTATTGAAGTTGATGCAAGAGGGAGATAATTTGAAGAAGGAATCTCAATATCCCACCACATTGCTTCTTCGTAAACATTTATTCCAGCTGAAGTAGTTCTCAATTCTTTCCAGGTAGTATTGTAACAATACCATCTTACTTCATGAAAAGGTGCATTATGAACTAAAATGTCATTAGCAAAAAAGTTGTGATTCTTTTTAACCTCTATATCCCAAACTTCACTTTCAAAATCTTTGATAATATCTATTTTACTAATTTCTGCTTTCTTTAAGTCTTTAGTAAGTAACTTATCCCCTATTTTCAAACTTTTTGCATTAATATATCTCCCATCAACATAAAATAAGTGATTAAATGTTGCCTTAATTAATTCCTCTACACCTGAATTATTATAATATATGTAATAAAATTCATTATTATAATAAGATATACTTCTGTGAGCTATTGCAGAAACTATATCTTCTTCAATAATCCCTAACTGTTCATTAAAACTGTAAACAACATCTCCTGATTTAATGTCTTTTATTTTTTTATTTCCTAAAGGAGATAATATATCACTATTTTCATCTAAACAAAAAAGATACCCTACTTCATCGTAGGATTCAGCCCGCAGAATTAATTTATTTGCGTCATAATCCCAACAATCAGAAGATATAGATAGATTAACTGTCCCACCAACATCTTTTACCTGCCATTTACTTGAGTTTTCTGCTCCCACTGGTTTGGTATAATTTATATAAAGGTCAGCAGTAAGAGGTGCTCCACTTGAAATGATTGTTTTTCCATAAGTTGACCAATTACCATCATATGTTCGATTACAAGGACCATTAGCAGAATTCCAAGCCCCATCACAAACATAGTTACCAGTAGCTAATCCTCCACAAACAGTCGATTCATTCGCAGTCTCCTGATAACACCAAGAAGAAGGATCATAAGCATAATCAATAACAGTTGCATTCTGATTTGCAAACTCAAAAGTTAGAATTGCATAACCACCAATATTCATATAATTTACAAATTGTCCTGTTGCATTGCAAGAATAATTTGGAATTAAAAACTTTACAGGTTTTATTGATGAATTAATTGAAGCATAATTATATGAATTATTTTCTGCATCAATTATAATTAAACTATTAGATAAATCTTCATTACCGCAACTTATGTTAATAAATCTCATTTCATCGACAGAAGAAGGATTATCTATTGGAATTTCTTCCCAATAAGAATTATTAGTCCAAATAGTTAAATTTGCTGTTCCTGTTGTATTAAAATTAACATACCAAGTATCTCCATCTTTAAGATAAGAATAAGGATTTAATATAACAATATCAATTTCATAAGTTTGATTACTTAAATGAGGAACTATCCATTCAATATAATCAACTAAACCATCTTCATCCAGATCATAATCATCAAAATCAACTTTAACCTTAGAATTATTATTTGTGTTATTATACCAATAAAGACTAATAGAATTAGCAGGAACATTAGGAACATAAGAATAAGAAATAATATTTTCATAATGAATATCAGAACTTATAACTACTTGTTTATTATATTCTGTAAACTCTGTTTCTTCTGCAATTGGACCAGGAAGTTCATATTCTACCTCTACTTCTTCTACAGTTTCTTCTATTACTAATACTGTTTCATTATTTTCACTAATTAAAATATCTGTAGCAACCGCACCAGTAATAAGATTCTTTTCCTTCTTTGTTTTCTTATCAACTAATTTAACTTTGTCAGAAATATCACTCCTCTGTTCATCAATAATATTATTTACAGAAATATTAGTTGCATTAGCTGGTAAACTAATTTTAAGATCTTTCTTTGGTTTATCTAATTTAACTTTCTTCAAAAGTTTTACAGGAGTATTTATTCTTACAGAACCGATTATTTCATCTTGTATTGTTTTATTTTCTTCTTGACCAACTGTAATTATGAATTCATTAGATTGAACTAGAGAACTTCCATCACTTGCATAAACATAGAATATAAATATTCCTGCTTCTGTTGGAACAAGAGATAATTCATTATTAATTAAGCCGATATTAAAACTTACAACTTCCTTATAATCATAAATTAACTTATCACCACTTTCATCAATAAAATAGTTAGACAAATTGTATGTTAATGTTTCATTAACTAATACCTCTACACTTGTGAAATTCTTTATTTGTATAGGAGGAATATTCTCTACTTTTTGCGCGTAATCAAACTTCTCTATGTAAAGTTCTGCATTCTCAACTCTTATTAT
>CAYZNE010000110.1:0-2367 GCA_964478955.1 uncultured Methanosarcinales archaeon | reverse complement strand
GATATGAAATGGTAAAGAAAGTGTTGAAAAAATTATGCCAATTGTTAAAGTATGGTCTAAAGAATCTAACTTCTCAGATTTAGAAAATAGTCTAATTTTAACAACAAAAAATCCAATAAATGGAAACAAGTTAATGGTAGAAGAATTAGCTAATTTCAAAGATAGCGTAGAATTTGCTTCTAAAGTTACAGAAGAATTAGATTCTATAATTAAATCTTACGAAACAGAAAATTTCACTGAAAAACCTGTTGAAGTTTATCCAAATGCAGAAGAAATCTTAACAAAATATCTTGTTAGTATGCCCTTGGGGGGTCAAGAAGACATAAAAAAAGTATTGAGTAATTTAAATCCAATTAATATTGATATTAAAGAGATAGATACAAAAGAATTAGGTGATTTTAAAGAAAAATATTTATTGCCTGAAGAACAATCAGAATTTAGCAGATTTACAAATAGAGCTATTGCAAGAAATACTAATGCTACAATTAATGCAATGACTGATTATTTTAGTTCTGAAAAAGCTAAAGATTTTTATAGTCCAGATAGCCCTAAGAAATCTTTAGAATCTCTTTATGAAGACAAAGGAGATAAGGTTCCAGTTATGACTTTTCCAGAAGCAATACAAAAACATCTTAAAACAGGAGAGAAAAAGTGGAATACTGTTGATAATATTTATTTTGAAATTAAAGTGAATGATGAAGTTTGTAATGTTGTTTTATCTGGTTTAAATGCAGTTATGCCTAAAACCGAAAAAGAAGGAATGCAAGTATTTGAAGATGCATTACAAGGAATATATAAGGGGAAAGCTGTTGAAACAATTGTTGATGATGAACTAGAAACTAATAGTGCAAGAAATCATAGTTTTATTGCAATTTATAATGGTAAATTAGGTGAATCTAATTATTATCCTATTAAAGATTGGACAAAAAACACTTTTGTTTCGTTAAATAATGGTGGCACTAATAATCTAGAAGATTTTGCTAAGAGTTATGGATATGAAAAACTTGGATCATTTCATAAACTTAAAAAGATCAAAGGTGATCTTCGTGGGGGCTGTCGAGTGCATCTTGGTAGCGGTAGTAATGCTCTTGATGGTGATGGTGGTGGTTGTGGTGGGCGGTTTCGTGGGTAAAACGTCGGAGACGTTTTTAGTGCCGGAGGCACTAACGCGAACTTTTTTTTCTTTAATTTATTATGTGTAAAAAATATTACTTTTTTAAGATAGGAATATTTTTAAATATTAGTTTCTTTAACTTAATTTGTCTTAGCTATAAATAGAATAGCTTGGAACTACACGCTATTTCACTACGACAGTCTAACTGTTATAAAATACAACCACAACACCTAATGTGTGAAGTGGTGGTGGATTTCCAGAAGGTGAAATGGCTACTCGTGGGGGCTGTCCAGTGCATCTTAATAACAATAATAATGCACTTAATGCTAATAATGATAATTATAATGGGCAGTTTCGTGAATAGACAAGTTATTGCTAAGACAACTTTTCTTTTTTGTATTGCATTATCCGACATCTAGTAATATATTATTCTAATCATTATGTAATTGGTGATACATAATGGTTTTTGAGTATAAGCGTGAGCCTTTGGAAGATGATGAGATTCTTGCTTTGAGATGTAATTGTTCTAATTTTGAGGAGGAGTTGATTGTTAATGTTCTTTTGGATACTGGTTTGAGGGTTAGTGAATTGGCTAATTTAAGGGAAGATAATGTTTCTTGGCAGAGAAATTGTATGACTTTTATTGGTAAGGGTAATAAGCGTAGGGTTGTTCCTATGAGTAAGAAAGTTAAATTGTTGCTTCTTGATTGTTTTTCTCATTCTTGTAAGTTTCCTTTGGCTATGAGAACTATTCAGAAGTATGTTAAGATTGTTGCTGAAAGAGCGAGAATTAGGAAGCCTGTGAGCCCTCACGTTTTAAGACATACTTTTGCTGTTACTTACTTGCATAAGGGTGGTAATCTTCGAGCATTGCAGGGTATTCTTGGTCACAGTTCGATTATGACGACAGATGTTTATCTTAATTATTCTGGTAAGAGGGTTATTGATGATTTTGTTAAGGTTTGGGGAGATTAATGGCTGATAAGCTTGATCAGGAAGCTGTAATGTTTCTTTTGTTTGTGGGTGTTGCTGTGTTATATTCTTATTTTAAAAAGGTTCTAACTAAAGAGGTTATTGTTTCAATTGTTATTTCTTTATTGGTTATTATTGGTTTAGTTATTTTTGTTTTTTTGATTATTATTTTTATTAAGTTAAAAGTTAAAAGAAAAAACGAGTTGGTTTCTTTTCAAGAGAGCTTAAAAAAGGTTGTTAAAAGTGATGAGAAAAAGAAAGAAAAAGAGGACGATGATATC
>CAYZNE010000109.1:0-2387 GCA_964478955.1 uncultured Methanosarcinales archaeon | reverse complement strand
AAATTTGGAAGAATTACATCAAGCTTACGCAATTTCAATTCAAAAGTTTCCCTTAACACCTTAGGATCAACAGGTTGATAATGCTTTTTATTATCAACAAGGAGAGTATTGATAATCCCCCTATCTAGCAATCTTTCAAGAATATCATAAATATAAGACCTATGCATTCCTGCTTTCTCAGCTATTTTAGTTGGATTTAAAATACCATTTTCTAATAAAATTAAATACACTTTAATCTCATTATCAGTTAATCCTAGTTCTTTTAGCTCTTGTTCATACATAGAACATAGTTATATTCTTCGTATTTATAAGTATTTCGTAAGCATACTTACGACATAAATTTAAATACTTGCCATACTTACTTAGTAGTAACAACAACTAAACAATTGTTGATTAAAACAAAAAAGAGGTAAATGAAAATGAAAAAAATAATATTAGCAACATTAGCAATAATGATCTTATTGTTAGCAGGATGTACACAAGTACCACAAGGAAAAGTAATACAAGAAGAAGAAATAACAATTGGATTTATTGGACCACTAACAGGGGAGGTTGCATTTTTAGGAAAATCAGCTCAAAAAGGAATCCAACTAGCTGTAGATGAGATTAACTTAGAAGGTGGAATAAATGGTAAAAAAGTTAAAGTTATTTATGAAGATGATCAATTAAATGACAAATTAACATACACAGCTTATCAAAAACTTGCAAATATTGATAATGCAAATGCTATTTTAACAATAAGCTATGGTGGAATTTTTACAATATCAGAACAAGCAGAGCAAGATAAAATTCCAATTATCAACACTATTGATACAAGTGAAGAGTTAGCAGATGCAGGGGATTATGTTTTCGCAGTTGGAATTTATGATGAAGGCATTGGTTATACAATAGCAGACTTTGCAAAACAAAAATTAAAAAAAGAAAAAGTAGCAATTATATACTACCAAGCAGAACCGTTTGTAGTTTTAGTAAAAGATTCATTTAAAGAAAGGTATGAATCTCTTGGTGGGGAAGTAATTATTGAAGAAGGTTATGCACCAAGTCATAATGATTTCCGAACAACATTACTAAAAACAAAACAAGCAGGTGTTGATACATTAATTGTGCTTGGATATGATGAGGCAGGTCTTGCATTAAGACAAGCAAAAGAAATAAACTCAGAAATGACTTTCATAGGAATGGATACTTTTAGTTCAGAAGTATTTCTTGACATTACAGGAGATGCAGCAGAAGGTGCATACTTTACTTTTTGGGAAGCTCCTGATAAACAAGAATACTCTAATTTTATTAGAAGATTCAAAGCAAAGTATGGTGAAGAACCATCACAACCATTGTTCACATCAACAAGTTATGACTCAATGAAACTACTTGCAAAAGCAATGGAAAAAGCAGAAAAAGGAGAAGCATTAAAACAAGCTCTTTATGAGACAAAAGATTTTAATGGATTAAGTGGAAGTCTAACAATGAGTAATGATGGAATTGTAAGATCCATACAAGAAACAATTTTCCAAATCAAAAATAACAACTTTGTGAAGATTTAGTTTTTTTCTTTTTTTTAAAATTTATAAAAAGTTTTCTAAAAGATTAAAATCAGTCGAAGATAAACTTGATAAGTTGATGAAAAAGTGAAAACACTAAGAATACAAATCTCTAAATGTAAAAGGAACTTCTTTTTCCATCATTCCCATATAAGGAACAACTAATAAATCCACGCCTGAAACTAAAGATGATCTCATTTCAGTCCTTCCATCAGCAATCACAATTGCTTTTTCTAAAGGCACCTTTTTTTCATATGCCCATTTTTTAAAGAGTTTATAAGAAACATCGGCTTGTATAAATTCTGGGTGAGGATAAGCATCATCTCCCCACAAACTTACCTCATATTTAATACTTTCAGAATCATTAAAATTCATAAAATACTTCATTCCACATCCAAAAAAGTCATCAATAAGCTTTCTTGGAATCTTAAGTTGATCACAATAAAAATCAGCCCAATTAGAATCTTTAATTTCTAAGGCATCAGTATTAATATAAAGCTTTTTTCCTAACTTTTTATAGTGTTCTAAAAAAGGAACAAACCCCTTTCTTACAGTCAGTGATTTTAGACTTTCAGTGAATGTGCTAAAAGTATCTATAATAAAAATTTCTTTTTGATTTAATATATCAAAATCAAATTTAGCTGAATTCTCAAGTATAAATTTTATTTCTTTTTCTTTTGTTTTTTCATCTGCATAATTTAAGTCAGAAATAGAGATTAGATGATCTTTAATTTTTTCATCATAAAAATAAATTGTCATAATATTAGAAATACAGACCACTATTTAAAATTAAGTAAAACCCACAAAAACATTTATAAACAAGTTTCAATTACTTACTCTTATGCAAAA
>CAYZNE010000108.1:0-2424 GCA_964478955.1 uncultured Methanosarcinales archaeon | reverse complement strand
AAAACTAGAACATGATTTTTCTGCAGAAGTTATTCTTCGTGTTCATGAGTATCCCATTATAAAACCAGAGATTGAAATAGAATTTTCTGATCCAACACGAAATTTAATTAAAGAAATATCAAGACTTATTGCAATTAATGATTCTTATGACGCAATGAGAACGAGAAAAAATAAAAAGTATGATTTGATAAAATCAAGAGTACTAACAAGATCAGAAGCATTCTCAGCTTTAATTAAGCAATTTGAAAAAGATAAACCATTTATTGAAAATCTTTACAATAAAGGAATATTCTAATAAACTTCTTTTCTTTCTAAAAGATAGGTTCCTGCAAGAGTCAGTGCTGCAGCTAAGATAATCCATAGCATAATGGAATATGCAGGAGAAAAATATTCATATTTGTAGAGTGAGGGGCGCATTATTCCTTGGTCAAAATCAATCATGGATTTTGATACATCATAAACCCCAGAAAAACTTCCTAGTGGAATCTGCATAAATGGCATCATCTTTACATCACTCTTTCCTATAAAATAATCATAGGTGTTGCCAAGATGGGAATTAACATCGCGATTAAGAGAAGTTTTTGCGAAGTAAAACTTTGGGAGAGCACCGAGCTGAGGTGCGAACCTCTAAATCCTTGTTAAATTCCATTTTTTCGGGGGCGTCCAATCAAATGAACGAAGTGATACATAAAGAACAAGAATCAAGGGGCAAATTCCGTTTCATTAGTCACCAAAATAATGTTGAAATTTTGGAAACCTCATTGATTTTAAAAATATTTTAAACATTAGTGTTTGAATAAATCTAATGTAAATCATATCAAAAATCCATAAGAAAAATTCTTGTTTTCTCTTGTATTTTAACATATTCTTTACATTATCAAATTGATAATTATTATCGATTATGTGTTTAGCAACATCATATCCACTTGCAAGCGCATAGGATATTCCTTCTCCAGTACCTGCAGATACTAATCCTGCTGCATCACCAACTAAGAATATATTATCAAATTGGAATCCTTTGAATAAACAATTTGTTGGTGAACCTTCAAATGTTGCATTACTATAATCCAAACCATATTCATCAAGTAATTTATTCAATGCTTCTTTAGCTTTTTTAGAATTGATGTGCTTTGGATTGAAAAATACGCCTGCGGAAGTAAACTTCTTATGAGGAAATATCCATTCATACCCACTTGTTAATAATTTTGGATTCAAAAACCAAACTAATTTATTATGTTTAATAGGTATTATATATTGTATTCCCATGTATATTTTTGATTCTAATCCGAGATATTTCCTTACTAAAGAAGCAGAGCCATCTACTCCAACTAATGTTTTAAAAAAATATTTTTTACCATCACTAGTAATAATATATTCTTTATTAACCTCTTTAATTAAAACATTGGTTTTTACTTTAACATTCTTGAATTTTTTAATTAGTTTTAATTGGAACTGGCCTAAATCATATCTGTCTATTGTTAAAAGTGGGTTTTCCAGAGAAAACTCTGTTTCTTTCCCATTTAAAATTATATGTTGTGTTTTAAAACTTAATGTCTTCCCAATAGGAATTTTAAAATGTGCATCAAGAGCAGTTAATCCACCTGCGCAAATTTTAGGGCCTATAATATTTTTCTTATCAATAAGAAGAACTTTTAATTTTGTCCCACCTAAAGTTTCTGCACATTTTAGGCCAGCAGGGCCAGCACCGATTATTATTACATCATAAGGTTCCATATAATAGATAATAAGGAGAGTAGTTAATAAATATTTCCTTTAGAAATTTGCCCCTTTCCCTTTTTTTGCCTTTGAAAATAATTGCGTATAACGCAGAGATTTAGCGGAGTTGCTCGAAGAGCGATTTGGGAAATTTCAGCAGGAAATTTCCTCATAATCCTTGTTATGTGTTTTTTCTGCAAGAAAAAATCGCGGAGTGAAACGGAGCGACAGTATGATGCAGGGGCCCAACCAACTGAAGCCACCTAGCGCGTGTTAGGCGCACCGACCCATATGGGGTATGGGGAGGGGAGTAAGGCACAGGGTAAAGATTTTCTACAAATATTTTCTAGATCTGCTAATTCAGATTGGGTAATTGGTTTAATTACTGGAGTTCTTTTTTCATCCTTCAAAGGAATAAAACAAATTTCATCAAATTTCCAATGTGGCAATGCACTAACTATTTTGTCGTGAATTCCATTCAAGTTGGCAAATTGATCCACTACGATTATATTACTTACTTTAAAATATGCAAAATATCTTTTTTCATCCCCAAGCATATATTTTCCAATATAACTTTCAAGTAGTGTCATTTGTTAAGGATAATAAATTATTCTTTATAAATCTTTACCCGAGCATTATTGCGCCTAACATCGGGATTTAGAGAAGTTTTGCCGTAGGCAAAATTTGGATGGAGTCTGCAAGACGGAA
>CAYZNE010000107.1:0-2492 GCA_964478955.1 uncultured Methanosarcinales archaeon | reverse complement strand
TCCTGTAAGAAATGGTAAGATTGATGAGAAGTTTATTGTTGATGTGCAGGATTTTATCTGAGCTCTTTAATTAATTCTTTTGTTGTAATTAGCGGGCCAATCATTAACTTAAACCTTTTGAATGTATTTTGCTGCCATCCTCCACTAACTAAATCTTTTCTAGGTCCGCCTGCTGCATCAGTAATAAGATAAGGTTGGATTTCTCTCATTGCTGCGCCTGCACCACTGAAATATACACAACATCCAGAGTAAACTCCGCAAAGATAAATCTCATCTATTTTCTTTTTTTTACAGTATTCTTCAATATCAGTCTTAAAGAACATATCATATTCTGGTTTTCTTAGAAGCTTAGTTCTTTTTGCTTTTTCTATTCTGGGGTCTAATTTATCAAGGCCTTTCTTTGCATTTTCTTTATCTTCATCACCCCAGAGTTTTAGCATTACTGGGTTTTTCTTTTTTATAGGTTTTCCTGTAACAATAATAACCGGAAGCTTATGTTTATTAAACTCATCAATAAGTTTTAACTGATTTTTAATAATACCTTCATAGTCGTGAGTATCTGTTTTTGCAGCTTTTATCATATCAATTACAAATAATGCTTTTACCATTTTGTTTATTTAATATTAGTATTTTATAAAATTAATCCTTTTGAAACTCATCAAGAATCTTACGCATCTTAAGCAGGTCATTAAGAACATCAATTGATTCATTAATTATAGTTACATTCTTATCTTGTGCAATTAATTCTTTTAAAACTTTTTCAAACTCTAAAGGATCAATTCTAATGTGTCTTCTTTCGCCTTTATCACTGTATTCAATTCCTGAGAAGTGAGCATGAAATGTTTTGGGCAACATAGAAATTAACTTTTTATAATCTGGTTTGCCCAGGTTTCTAGCAAAATAGTGTGCGAAATCAACAGTCATAGACAAACCTTTAATATCTTTGTTTAATTTAACAAGTTCTTCTGGAGTTCCAAACTGTGAGTGTTTACCCATTAGTTCAGGTGCAAGTTTAATTTTAAAATCATTTTCTTTAAGTTCATCATTCATTTCTGCAATTTCACGAGATATTATATCATATACTATTTCAGGATCTCTCTTCATATAGAATCCTGGATGAAAACAAACAAACTTTGCACCAATCTCCTCACCGACCTTAGCACTTCTCATAATCCGTTGTTTACTTGCGACAATCTTTTCAGGTTCTAAGCTTGCAAGGTTAACATAGTAAGGTGCATGAACACTTAATTGAATATGATTAGTAAGTGCAGCTTGTTTAATTTCCTGCATTCTCTCTTTCTTTTTCAGATAAATCTGTCTAACAAACTCTACTTCTGCACACTTCATTCTGTTTTCTTTTAGAAATCCTGCAATCTCTGCATTGAATCCTGCTGAGCCTATTTTTATCATTTCATTAGGGGGATGTTTTTCTTTTATTAATTTTGTGAATAGTTTTTTAAACATTAACAGTTTTTATGAGATAAAATGATAAAACAAAACGTAAATATCAATCAAAACGTTGCAATTCTTTGTGATGGTAATAATATAGAGTTAAGCATTCATTCTGAAGCGAATAATAAGAATACTATGATTAACTTTGACACTTTGATCCCTAGGTTATTAAGTAATAGGGGATTGAATAGATTAATATATTTCAGAGAAGGGAAGGCTATATCTGATAAATTAGCAGAAAGATTACATCAACAGTTCTATGGCTCAGTAATTCCTTGTCATAAAACTGCAGATATTCCTCTATCTATTAAAGCAACCCAGCTTGCTTCAAAGGTAGATACGATTATTATAATGTCTGGTGACTCTGATTACATTGAATTGGTAAGACACCTTAAAGCTGAAGGTGTAAGGGTCGAGATTGCAGCAGTAAGGGCAACAACCTCTGCATTATTAATTAGAGAAGCAGATTATTTCCATTCCATTACCAAAGAAGATTGGTTTGTTTACAATGTTAATTCTAGAAATAATACTAAAAGGAATCATGTTCATAAGCAAATGCCAAAAGTGACTGGTAGAAAACAACTTCCTCAAAAGCCTATTTTGATAGATAATAAAATAACTGTTGAACCCCCTAAACTAAGAGGTGGCTCAATTACAAAAGTTGAAGTTCCAGCAAAGAAAGTAGAGATTAAGAAGCCTATTAAAAATGTCACTGTAAAGAAGACTACAAACCCAAAGAGCATTGTTTCAAAACTTAAAAGTAAGATTAAAAAGAAATAGTTAGAATATTTCTCCTGCAATAAACAATCTTGGTTTAGCTTTAACCTTAGATCTTAGTAAGTCATAACTAAGTTCAGCAATATTTATTTCTGTTTTATCTTTTAATTTACAAATTGTTAAGTGTGGACGAAACCTATTCTCACCAGGACTTAATATCTTAATATTAGGAAACAAATCACAAAACTTCCTCACTAATTGTCTTAGATTTTCTGATTGCAGAACACTAATTTCAATCCAAGTTCCACCACCTTTAGAGGGAA
>CAYZNE010000106.1:0-2615 GCA_964478955.1 uncultured Methanosarcinales archaeon | reverse complement strand
TTTATTAAAAAAGATTATACTGCCTATTATTCCAGCAATAAATATTATTGGGGCGATAATTATTGCAATTATAAAGAAAGTTGCGTGTAATGCTTCAAATAAATACTTAAAGTTTTCAAAAGTTATAGATAAAGCATAAAATAAGTTGTGTAATATTGTAGAAACTAAAGGAGCTACTGCTGAAATTCCTGTTGACATTAGAAATAGTTTTAATTTTCCTTTTTCTTTTCTAGAGATAAATATAAGTATAATTCCTAGTATAAGAAATATAAATCCTAATATTGCAATCAATGGAAAAAATGCTCTTTCAATAGCTGAAGAAATTGAAAAACAGATTAATAAAAGAATGAAAGTGCCTATTAAAGAGTAAAATGTTGTTTTTAAGAGTGGTTTCTTTTTCATGTTTGTTGTTATTGTGAAGGGTTTTTATTAATCTTTCTCTATTTTGCTGCAAAAAGAGAAGTTTGCTAACGCAAAAGGTTGCCTCTTTGCAGAGGGGTTGGGTTTCAGATTAAAATGGCACTCCTCTTTGAGCCATTGCAATAAACCATTTTATCCCTGCAATTAAAGTTCCTACTATAACTTGAATTATTACTTTGCTTATTGATGTTGGGGGTAATGCACTTATTACAAAATAATTCCAAAAAGCTTGTAGAAAATTTCCTGCAGTTAAATATTGTAGGGTACTAAATAAAGTAATTATTACTCCTCCGAAAATATACATAGAGATAAAGCCAACTATTGTAAGTGGCGTAAAAATTACATATTTAACAAAACCTACTCCTACCCCCATTTTGTTTAATCGAATATTTTACATCTTGGGCAGTTCCAATTAGTGTTATCTGGTCTGTCTGGATGAATTTCATTATCTAGTTTTTCTACTTCTCCAAAATCATGAAAATTATTACATTCTTTTAGAAATGCTTCTTTTATAGTTTCTGCATAACTATATTTGAATTGTTTATATTTAGAATCTTTTCCAACCCATGAAAGTAGTCTTTCTTTTAGATCTGAATCAGATCTCCCAACATACAAGACAATAAATGTTTTATCATTCATATATCCTAATGCATAATTTCCTGCAGATTTTTTTGTTATTGTTTCTTCAATCTTTTGCTCAGTTAGATCATACGATCCATTCATATTTAAACTTGTCATCTTTATCCTCCAAAGGTATATGTTCTTTTATGGCACAGGATACATAAAATTTTACAGTTACTCAAGTAATCTGTTCCTCCATTATTCTTAGAGGTTTTATGATGTGCATGCCATTGATTTCCTCTCTTACTCCAAATTAATTGTTTTTTACAAGTTTCGCATTTGCCTCCTGCTTTGTTAAATGCTTTTTTTACTGTTTCTTCTGAAAATGTCATATTATCCACTCCTTAGTTTTTAAGGCTTTTAGCCCTATTTTAATATTAAAATAGAACTTATATATAAATGTTGTGGCTATTTAGCAACATTAACCGAAAAGTATTTATATATATGTACATAAGTATACAAATGTTTATATATAAGTTAATGTAGTTATATAGTTAATGGGAAGAGGCTCAACAAGGGGTGTGGTGAGAGGAATAGCTAATTCTTTGAAGAATGGATGTAAAACTATTAGTGATATCTCTGAAGAAACTGACTTAGATAGAACTGCAGTTTCTAAGTATATTAAAATATTAAATGAAGCCGGATTATTGGTTGAAGAAGTCAAAGGAACAAAAAAGTTTTTTAGTTTTTCTCCTAATTTTAGAGATGATACTTATTTTGGATTACCTTTAACAAAAAAAGCTGAAGAACAAGCATATTCTTTATTTTATTTAATTAGAAAATTTTGGAAAGAAAATTCTAATAAAAAATTATTAAGAACTACTGTTCAAAAGATTGCTTATGAAGTTATAAAAAAATGTAATTTAGATATTCCTACTGGTTGGTATATCTATGGTGGGATATTAGTTGTAGCTTATGATGATTCTAAAGATTATACTTATTCTGGTTTTCCTAAGCCTATTGAGACATGTGTACAAGAAACTACTTTAGCTTATTCGAAATTTAATCATGCATTTGAATGTAAGAATAAACAATATGGAGATGAACAGAATGCACTATATGATGTTAAAGAAGAAATCTTAAAAATATTTTATTCTCCTAAGTTTTATGATCATCCTAAAAATTCTATTTATGTAATTAATAAAAAATTAAGAAAATTGCTTAGGCTTGCTGTTGTTCCTAGTAGAAAAGAATATGTTGGATTAATTGACGCTTTTGATGATTTGATGACGGATATTTCTATTAAATTTAATGATAAACAAATTTTAGATATCAGTAGAAACATTGTTGCTCTTTTTGAATCTATTTGGAAATATATTGGAATGTTTAATTTCAAAAATGATCTTAAAAATAATTATTCTAAAGAAATTCTTTATTCAAGATTTATTTTTGATATAATTAAACAAGAAGATGAAATTGTTGAGTTGGGAACTGAATTACAATCAATTATTCCTGAAGATGAAATTAAAGACCCTTTGAAGAAACAACTGTATGAATCCTTGGATAAGATTAAACCATTAAGTTCTGAAGAGCAAACATTAGAAAGAAAGAAGCTAAATAAACTTAAGAAAGAA
>CAYZNE010000105.1:0-2666 GCA_964478955.1 uncultured Methanosarcinales archaeon | reverse complement strand
TACACAGGTAGACTCATAGGATTACATAAACAGAAGTCACAAAGTTTAAGCTATCATGATAACTTCGATAATTTTAAGAGGTATTTTTGCCATGTAGGATTTCTTGAGACTAACGCACTCCCTTTTAATATTGATTTTGATAAAGGAATATCAAATAAAGATAGTTTTGTTGTTGTAAAAGATGAAAAATTACTAGAGAACACTATAACAACTAATAAGCAATATGCACAAACATTGAATAAACAAAAATGCGTAACCACAAATAACAGATTAATACGTCAATGGGCTAAAGAAAAAGAAGCTAAATACAAAGGGACAAAATAATTCAAATGTGAGAAAAATGGAAATCATAGAAGAAAAAATGCTTAATACTAAGCTTATGGTTCAACATCAAAAAAAGGATTTGATATTTGATGGAGATTGGCCTCCTTTAATAGGGGGATATTATTCTATTCGAGAACATATCCAAACATTAAAAAAATTGGACTCAAATCTAAGAGAAGCAACAATAGGAGAAACAATTTCAATAATTCACGATACTTTTATTTCAAAAGAAAATAAATATTCTAATAATATAATATCTATGTTTCACGAACCATATGGTATTTATACATTTACAGGAACTCTTTATGTTCCAAATAAAGGAATTTATATACAAGACAATCCACAAAAAGACATGCTTGGAAACATATATATGAACGAATCAGAATTAATTAAAAAATTAGAAAATAGCAATTCTTCAGTAAGATTTGTACCTTTTGGATTTAAGACAGGAGAAATGTCACCTTTTGAACTTTCTAAAAATCCACTCATAATATCTTTAGTCGGAAATGAAGAAGGAGCAGATAAACTTGCAAAAATAGCAGACAAATTTAAAGAAAAACCATACTTGCCAACACCAAATAATGGCACTAACCCAAAATATTGGATGCGTGTTTGTAGATTGTCGGCATATATTAAAAATAAAACCCTCCCACCAAATAGTGCACCAAGATATTTCTATATTGACTATCGTTCCTCTTTAGATATCAGGAGTAGTATATCTTTTATGATATATAAAAATAATTAGAAGAGAAAACTTAAAACCAATGATGAAATAAAAAATGAAAAGTAAAAAAGAAGAAATATTTGTGGACACAAAAAGGATTATAGACTTATATTGTCGTTCTAAAAAAATTGTAGATATAACTAAATATTTTGAGTTTTCATTAATTCCAGAAATAATAGCTTTAAAAATAAATAAGTTAAACTCTTTAGAATCAAAAGATTATGTTTACAACCACCCCAATGATATTATTTGCCCTACAAGCATATTTTATGGTAAAACAAAAAAAGAAACACCAATTTTAATTATATTAAAAAGCATTGAAGAATTATTTAACAAAAATCCGAAAATTATAAAAAAAATTCAAAAACAAAATCAAGAAGCTTACAATTATAATATCCTAGAATCAATAATGAAATTAACCCCAGAGGAATTTAACAAATTAGAAAAAGGAGCTTATGGTCCAGTCCATATCATTGATTATAAAACCTATCATGATTCTTTTCAAAAATATGCTAATCTCAGAGATAAAGAAAGAGGGTTGACAATAGAAGAAGCATTATCTGATAAACTCCTAGATGCATTAATACCAAAAGAAAATAAAGAATCATTACTTAAACAATTATTGATAATTTCTAAAGAAATAAATAAATATAATTTATACCACAACGATAATACAAACAACAAATTAGAAATGCTTTTTCTTTCTGAACAACCAGAACAATATCGTAAAATGTTGATAGAAGAAAAGGACTTAAAGATAATTACGATTAGAAATTTATTCCTTGATGCTCCTTATCAGAGAAAAACTAATATTAATGATTTAAATTATACTGGCTTTTGCTTAGGATTGCAAGAATATCCTCAGCAATTTATAATAAATAGGGGCCCAGATTATACTTTTGAGTGTTCAATACAAAGAATACATTTTCGTTTAAATAGTTATAATTTAAGTAATAATTATAGAAAAAGCTTTTTAATTACTAGAACTTCTCCAAATACTTTCAAAAATTTTAGTTTAAATATTGCAGTCAAAAATAGGGGAAAACCTGAAAAGAATGTCCGCCAAATGATAAGGGCAGAAAAGGGAAAAATAGAAGAAGATTGGGAATTTGCCACAAACTACATGAAAAGAGAGCACCCCCATATTTTTGAAGAAAAATCAAGATGGTAAACTTTTAATATTTATCTCAAGCAATAACTGCAAGAGACATAGAAAGAGTTAAAAGAGAACACTTAAACTCTAAGATAGAATAAAAATGACCCCTCAAAAAAAACTAAATATTACAATTATTGATTTAAGCAGTTGGGAAAAAATTTATATGGAAACGTTTAAATAATTAACTGAAAAGTCAATTGATGAAATTCTAGAAAAAATTAATTTAGAAATATATTTACCAGTTAAACTGTTTAAGCACCCCTGTAAAAAATTAATTATTAACTCAAAATACGATCTTAATGTGGACGGAAACTCTTATCCTAATAAAAACTTTGAAATTAGTGAAATAATTAATCAAGATATAATTATAACCCATCCGGTGGTAGTTCCAGAAGATGTTGCTAAAGATAAAAACATAAAGTGGAAATCATTAGATTTTCTTATTGATTTAATTAAAAAAAG
>CAYZNE010000104.1:0-2795 GCA_964478955.1 uncultured Methanosarcinales archaeon | reverse complement strand
TGGATTATCTTTGCATAAATACTAACATTCTCAAGAACAAAAGTTTCTACAAGTACGCCTGCAACTATGACTATTACTGCAATAATCAAAATCCACATTGCCATTTTCCAATAAGTTTTCTTAAACCTGTCCTGTTTTCGTTCACCAGGGTCAACTTCTATGTCACTGGATATTAATCCACCACCTATTGCACCAAGAATATATCCTAACATTTCTAAAACCGCATGAGGAAAAACAATAACTAAAATCAACAATAACAACACTATTGGATTTATACTAGAAACAAGACTTGCATTTCTGGCAGTAACACCAAATATAGTGCCCCAGAGACTGGCGTTCCAGGTTAAAAGAAATATTGCCCCATCACCTGTCAAAAAAGCCAAAATTACACACGCGATTAAGACTAAAACATTATTCAACAACAATGAAGTAAATAAAGAACTTGAGAAGGCGTTTCCTGCAATATTATCAACTGCACCTGCACCTCGAAGTTCTAGCTGATCTCGAAATAAGGAATTAATCTGGAAACTAGGAAGAATCAAAGCAGATATTGAATAAACCAAAAAGATTCCTAACATTAAAAGCAAATATACTTTAATAAAATCATTTTCATCTCGCCATAGAGATTTGAATGAAAATTTCCTCTCTTGTTTTGCCTGTTTCTCTTCAATTCGATATATTTTCCTAATGCTTGGAATAAGAAGGATTGCAGTGAATGCAACAGCAACCAGAGAAGGATCTGCAGGAAATAAGATAGATGCAATAAAGATTCCTATAACAGAATAGATTACTCCCAGGAAAAATACATAACTAAGCTTTTTCTCTAAAATCTTCTCTGAAACAAGATGTTCTAAGACCATACACTAGGATTTAGAATGATAGTTTAAAAAGATTATTGAAAATAAATAAAAATGCTCAACAATTCCTTACAGAATTCTTGGCACCGAAAAAATCGGAATAAAAAAGATTTATTATTTCTTAACTTCTTCTTTAACATAAGCTGCAGCTGCATCAGAAGCAGTTTTAACTTCAGGCTTTTTTTCAACCACAGGAGCTTCTACTTTCTTTGCTGCAACTTTTTTCTTTTTCTTCTGTCCTTTAGGAACTTTAACAGGCTTGACTTTTTTCTTATGTTGTTTCTTAGCTCTTTCAGTTGACTTCTTAGGTTTTGTATCTCTTACAACTAAGCCAAATTTTTCAAAAACTGCTTTTACTTCATCATGAGAAGCATCTTCATTTAAGTCAACTGTTTTTTCCAAAGGTTCAAGATGTCGAACATTACACTTTCTTCTTCTTGTTTCACCGTCAATTAAAACAATTAAATCATCAATTTTTTTAACTATAACACAAGTTTTACCTGCATCTCTTCCTGCAATCTTTACACATAATCTTCCAGGTTCAAACATTTTATTTTCCTCCTTGTTTCCCATGAGAATGATGCTTGTTGCCAAACACATCTGAGAAACAAACTAAATATAAGACTTAAATCTTAGTTTGTCTTGCTTGATCTTTAATTTTTGCTCTTGTACACTTACTACACAAAACACCACCATAAGGCCTTTCAGGTCTTTTAGCAGTTTTAGGCATATTTACTATTTCTGATTTTCTTGCTCTTGGGACGCCTTTCAAAATTGCACCACAACCACCGCATTTAGGTTTTGCAGGAGCTCTGTGTCTATATGAGATTTTATTCTCACCACCAGGAGTAGTAATTTTTACTCTTCTAAATGTTCTTGATTTAAATTTACCTGATACCATAATACAGTCAAAGAACCTCAATTTATTTATAAATCTAATGGTTAATATGAATCACATACTATTCTAAAGCGAACTGATACTAAATGCAAATAGAGCTCGTTGTAGGAGGTTGTTCCTACGAGACTACAGAGCTATCAATTATAATATTGATTTATGATTAATTCATTAATCATGACCAATAATCTTTAAAATATTGTGTTCAGTGAGAAATAGTATAAGATTCATTAGTAATTCATCTTAACCCGGCCATCTACCATAAGTATAACATTATCACTGTTTAATTCATCAAGAAAATGCATTGTGGTATTCTCAGAAATAGATTGATAATTTGCTTCTATAATTACTTCTTCTACTTGAACATACTTTTTCTTACCAGTTAACTGGGTAATTATATCAATTATCTTTAATTTATTATTTACTTCAGATTCATCAGCAATACTAGCTGCCATAAGATTCTGTATACGCATAATTTCATTGAAATCTAATCCGCCATCCATTCTATATTAGTGTAAAGTAGTTCCCCTATTTGTATATCAATACACAATTATTTAAAAAAACTGCGGAGT
This sequence comes from uncultured Methanosarcinales archaeon, assembly GCA_964478955.1. Lineage (GTDB taxonomy): Archaea > Nanobdellota > Nanobdellia > Woesearchaeales > CAYZNE01 > CAYZNE01. Next base: position 471 of record CAYZNE010000104.1, on the reverse strand, counting down.
TATGGTTGATAAATGTATACTAAGAAACTACTGGCTTTTTCCCAACAATTTCAACAATTGTTGTATTACCGCCCTTGCCAGTGCTTTTAGTTAAGGAAACAAATTTACCTTCACCAAGCTTAGAAATCCTTCTTTGAAAAGTTTTGTAAGATGAAGACCCACCTTGATTAGTATATAATTTGAATAAATCGCCAATTTTTAAACCAGAGTTTTTTCTTATTATCTCAAAAACATTTCTTGTTTCTTCATCAAGAGAATCTGCTTTTTTTATTGTAAAGTTTTCAAGTTTATTTAGTGCAGAAGTTACATCTAAAGAAGTTATTTTTCTAGAACCTTTTTCTTCTGCATTCAACCCAGACTCTTTTAATAAAAATAATCCTGATCTTATATCATTTATTTCAGCGGTTTTTTTTGCAACAAGTTTGAAAGCATCTTCTTCCCAAGAACCAACAGAAAAAGCATGACCCATTC
>CAYZNE010000103.1:0-2803 GCA_964478955.1 uncultured Methanosarcinales archaeon | reverse complement strand
ACTAGATGTAATAGTATAATCATAATCATAAGGATAATCCTTATTCCATCTTAAGTAACCTTGTTCCGATTTCTTTTTTAAATTTGTTGTAACTCTTTTAACAATAGGTGTTTCTAAAGGAATACCTTCATTTAATCCTATCTCAACAGCCAAAGCTGGGAAGAATAGGAAGAACTCTCCCTTTTTTTGGTATTCACTCCTTACTATTGTTATTAGATTATCACTCATAAGTTAATACAAGAGCTAGGAACTATATAAAGATATGTTGTTATAAATTGTAACAACATTTATAAATAACATTTCGTTCTTAATTAATATGGAATTGTTAGAAGAATTAAAACTTGCAGGGTTAACTGGCAATGCAGCTAAAGTTTATTTACAATTAATAAAGATTGGTAAATGTAATGCAAATATAGTTGCAAAAAAATCAGGATTAGATAGAAGTTTAACTTATACAATATTAAATAATCTGATTGATAAGGGACTTGTAAGTTATATTATTAAAGATAAAAAAAGAATCTTCAAAGCTAACAATCCTAAAAACTTGCTTATTGATTTACAGGATAGAGAAAAAGCAATTAATGAGCTAATACCTAAACTTTTACAAATAACTTCGTCTTCAAAAGAGCAAAATTCAGTGGAGATATTTGAAGGAAGAGCTGGTTTTAAAAAAGCCCTAGAAGAATGTTTTAGAGAGAGTAATGACTGGTTATTTTTTGGTGGTAAAGGTGCATCTTTTGATGTTTTAAAATGGGAATTGCCTCACATGATAAAAAGATTTGATACTGGTAAGAAGACTTTAAGAGGATTAATAAACTCTAGGCATATAAATCATGAGTTATGTAAATTAAAAAATGTTAATGTAAAAGGGGTTGGTGGCCTTAATGAAGAAGCAACAACTTCTATATCAGGAAATTTAGTTATGATTCATGTTTTAAAAGAAAAACCTTTTGTTATTCTAATCAGAAGTAAAGCAATTGCAAATAATTATAGATCTGTTTTTGAGAAAATGTGGGTGAAGTATGATTAAATAAGTATTTCTTCATTTTTTTTCTTTTTAGTTGCAGGAAAGTCGTTTGCAGGATAACCCAATGTTAAAACATAAGGCACAATATATTTTTCTGGTAAATTGAGAACGTCTTTAATTTTGTCTTTATTCATCCATCCAACTGTGCAAGTTCCAATTCCTAATTCTGTAGCCATCAAAGCAATATTTTGAACAGAGAAAGCTAAATCTCTAATAGCTCTTATTTCATATGAATCATCAAATCCTTTTTTAAATTTTGCTTGAGGATATTGTGTTGGGTCTGAACAGCATACAATAATTACTGGGGCAGTATAAACAAATTCTTGTTTAAAAATATTATTTTCTTTAAGTTTATTTATGATCTTTTTATCTGTAATAATTTTATATCTCCAAGGTTGAGCATTGTTTCCTGATTGGCTAAGTCTTCCTGCATTAATTAATTCAGAAATTATTTCTTTAGGAACTTCTTTATCTTGATAATTTCTAATACTTTTTCTTTTTTTTATTGCTTCTTTAACATTCATTTTAATTCTTCCTAATCTTCGCAACAAAAAACCCTTCTGAATCATTATCCTGTGGATAGATTTTAAGGCATTTTGCAATATCCTTATGAAACTTTTTATCTTCCCACTTGGTGAATGTAGGGCTTCTGTTAATTTTAAGATCAATGTCCATTAATTCTGCATTTTCAAAATTCTCCAATAACCAAGTCACAACTGCTTCGTTTTCTTCGGGTTCCTGGGTGCAAGTAGAATAAACCATAACCCCACCTGGTTTAAGTGCTTTAAACCCTGCTTGAATTAAGCTTTTCTGAATATAAGAGAATTTTTTAACAAGACGAGGAGCCCACATGTCAAGAACTTTGAAACTTTTTCTTATGGTTCCTGTGCCAGAACAGGGTGCATCCACAAGAACTCTTTCAAATTCTTGCTTTTTTTGAAAATGTGTTCCGCTAAGATTGGTAATTACCTGATTAAGAACTCCTAATTTTTGCAGGTTCCCGCCAAGAGCTTTAAGTCTAGAAGCACTAACATCATTTGCAACAAGTAATCCAGTGTTATTCATATATTGTGCAATTTGAGAAGTTTTTGATCCAGGTGCAGCACACATATCAAGAACTTTCATTTTTTCTTCAACATCTAAAACAATAGCAGGAATCATAGATGCTGCTTCTTGCAGATAAAAGTATCCTAGTTGATGCTCAAGCATGTTTCCAAAATCATATCTTTCTTTTTGTTTGTCTTCAACCCAGAAACCTTCTTTACACCAGGGTATTGGTATGAGTTTTAGTTTTTTTTTTAATCTTTCAACTGCAGTGTCAAAATCAATTTTTAATGTATTAATACGAACACATCTTCTAAGATAAGAAAAACTATATTCAATAAACTCTTCGTATTTATCGCCAAGAAGTTCTCTGTAATGTTCTTCAAACTTCTTGCTAATCTTAAACTTCTTACTAATAGGATTTTGTTCTGGTTTAGTTCTCTTAGACATAATTTGTTAGAAGTAGCAATTATTTAAAAATGTTGATGTTTATTTGTTAGAAGTTTCATTTCTTCTTTTAGAATAATATTCTTTTAAGTTCATTAATTCAAATGGGACTTTTTTATCTTTTAAATTACAAAAATGTGATGGTAAATATGGTATCATTACCCCAAAGAGAATATTATCTAAATACTTCTTATCAATTCTATTAATTAATCCTATTTTAAAGGAATTATATTCTTTTTCAGTTGTTTTCCAAAAATAGAATATTGTTTTCTCACTTTTTTTAAT
>CAYZNE010000102.1:0-2821 GCA_964478955.1 uncultured Methanosarcinales archaeon | reverse complement strand
AAATTGGATTCAATATTATTGAATGCTACGAGCTTTCAGAATATAACTAAACTATCAGAAATTTTAGTAGATCTATTTGAAGAAGTTAATGATTGTATTGCTGTGAATTCATTTGAATTTATTCTACAGAACAAAAAAGAAAATTTAATTGAAGAATCTATTAAGAAAATTTCTGCTGATTGTACAGATTACAACAAAGATGCGGTATTTATTATTGATTTGGATAATGTTTTTGATAAGACAAGAATTAAAGAGTTCATAAAACTAATTGCTGAACTTAACAATAAAAATTTACAGGTTATCTTCGACGTGGATTCGGGGTCTTTAACAAAAAATAATGTTGATATATTTAAGTATTTAATAGAAGAATTTTCTAGCAAGAAGATAAAAATTAATATTAAGAACAAATCTATTTGTAAAGCACCAATCTTTTTTGGTAATACAGGAGTTTATTCTTTTGATGAACGAGAATGGAAACTATATGAAAAGGATTTCGCAGATAAAACTCTAGGTGCAGGATGCTGTTCTTCAACATTAGTTGTTGATGTCTTGGAGTTTTTTAATAACTATTCAAATGCTCATGAATTTAGAGAGTTTATTTTGAAAGCAAACAAAGCTTTATTGATTGCAACTGTAAATAAAATTAAAATTGCTCCTCATTATTTTAAAACTATTAATAAGTTGAACAAGCCTTACTCAAATGAGTTTTTCTTTTTTGAGAGAAATTATATTCGATTTTGGAATTATAATTTTAAATTATTTGAAGAAGGAAATCTATTATTAGATATGTTTAAGACTCTGAAAGAAAAGACTGAAGAGTTCTACATTAATGAAGAAACTATCTATAAAGCATGCGGAATTCCAATTAGATTTAAAGTTGCATTCTCGTCTGCATTCAGAAAATCTGATCTAACAATGACTCAGAGAACATATAAGAAAACAACAATTCATGACATTGGTTACTTTGACTCTCCAGAAACAATTTCTTATCTTAAAGTAAGAGAACGTCTTCTAAAAGTATTTACAGGCCTTGACAGAATAAGATTTTTCAGATCAAGTAGTTTAACACCTAAAGATGTATTAAATGAATTTAGTTATATTTTGCAGAATTTTAATTTACCATTAATCACTTATGATTTTGCTAGAATCAAAGGCAATACTAAACTTACGAGTTTTTTTAATGAGCCTAAGAAAAAGAGAAAAAAAAAGTAAAGTGGAAATCGTCGCTAAGAAACCAATAACTGCATGGAAGAATACACTAAAAGCTATAATGGAACAGGGTGTTGACTTTATTGATAAAGATAAGAGAGTTTGCAGAGAACTATTGAATTTGTTATTGGTAATAGAATCAACTGAAGATATTGAGGATCCGGTTGATGTAATGAAGAGTTTCAAAGACTTTGTCTATCCCAGTAAAGAAGAGATAAAAAATGTGGTGCTAGATAAAACTGGTCGGTCAGGTTATAATTATAATTATGGTCAAAGACTATTCAATTATAAAAATACTAAGAATCAAATTGATGATTTTATTTTGCCTTTACTAAAAAGCAATCCTTCCTCAAGAAGAGCAGTTGCAATTGTTTATGATCCACTAATAGATTCAAAGAAAAATAAGAAATCAATTCCTGCGCTTCTTAATATTTGTTTTAAAATATTTAAAGGCTATCTTGATGTTTCAATAGTAATAAGAAGTAATGATTTCTTTATTGGTTGGCCTGCCAATATTCTCCAAATAAATTTATTACAGAAATATCTATCTGAAAAATTAAAGATTCCAACAGGGAAAATAACTGTATTTTCAAATTCTGCCCATGTTTTTCAAGAGCATTTTGAGAAAATTAACAAGATTCTCACTGAATAATAAAAACGATAGATTTATATATATGTAGTATAGACATATGTATATTAAGTTATTTCATAATATAAGGGTGGTAAAATATGCTGAAAGTTAAAAGAATATCTGAAACATACGATATGAGAGTTTTCACTGATTCTGGTGATTATTTTGGTGATGTTGAAGAATCAATCCTTACTCATACTAAAATTATTGGCTGGAGAGTAAGAGCAACCAAGAATTCATTTCTAAACAAAGTATTAGGAAATGCAAAAGGTGTTATTGTGCCTCATCAACTTGTAAAGAGTATTGGTGACATAATGATTATCAACAAAACTGCAGTTCCTTCATATGCTGGTGATGATGAAGATTAGTTAGTTTTTATTTTTTTTATCTCTTTTTATAATAAAGTTTACTCATTTAAGAATTAAATTTATTGAGGCATTACCAAAGTCATACCTTTTTGTTCTCCATCTTTGAAATAAAATCTAATGCCTTTTTTCTTTTCATAAAGAGATAACTCATTATCATTTAAATCTGCAAGTTGAGACTTCATGTCTTCTGCAACGCCTATTTTATTATTTCCTACTAAAACAGAGTTTGCATCTTCTCTGAAAAAAATTGCACTAACTTCAAAATCTTCTAAGCCCTTTTCAAAACGTATTTTGGTTCCTATCCAATATTGATATTCAAAAATAGTTCTTGTATTATCAGGAATTTCAATGTTAGATCCTTTTTTTCTGTTAACTTCTTCAAGTGTATCTCCTATTAAAATACCATCAAAAGATAAGTAAAGACTGTTCTTGAATTCTTCTTCAAAAATATCTTTCTCTGTTAAATCTAAAGTATTATACTTATCACTTAAACTTTGCCAAGAACTAATTCCTAATTCAATATAAATGTCATCAATATAATGTCCAGCATTTGTTATAATTTTAATAGAATTAGATTTAAAAATTGTTTCTCTGCTAATACCTAAATTTTTAG
>CAYZNE010000101.1:0-2864 GCA_964478955.1 uncultured Methanosarcinales archaeon | reverse complement strand
TACTTATTCCAATAAAAATATTAAATTGTTTCTTATAAACCTCACCAGAATTCTCTCCAAAAAATCTCATCTTTTTTTCTGCTTCATAAATGCTTTTTGGAATAGTTATTAATTCTTCTTTCATTTTAAATTCAAAACATTAACTGTCTCTTTTGCAATCATCAACTCTTCATTTGTAGGAATTACTAAGACTTTTATGTTTGAATCTTTTGCAGAAATAACTTTTGAATGTGTTTTGTTTTTCCTTTTATCTAATTTAACTCCAACATTTGCAAGTCTTTTGCAAATTAATTTTCTTAAAAAATAAGCTTCTTCACCTATTCCTGCAGTAAACACAATTGCATCAACTTTATTTAGAATACCAATATAAGAACCAATATATTCAGTAACTCTATATGCAAACATATCTAAACCTAAACGACATCTTTTATTTCCTTTTAGAGCATGAGCATGAATTGTTCTAATATCAGAATAACCATCTATCCCCAATAAACCTGATTTCTTATTTAGAATGTTTATTACTTCATCTGGAGATTTTCTTAACTTTTTTGTTAAAAAAGCTATAATAGTAGGATCAATATCACCTGATCTTGTTCCCATAATTAAGCCCTGTAGTGGAGTAAAACCCATAGAAGTATCTATAGACTTATTTTTTTGAATTGCAGTAATACTTGAACCATTACCTAAATGACAAGTAATTAAATTTGAGGTTTTCTTTTTTAACAGTTTATTTGCTTCTAACATTACATATTTATGAGAAGTTCCATGAAAACCATATTTTCTTATTTTATATTTAGTATAATATTCTAGTGGTATTCCATAGAGATAAGCTTTTTCTGGTATTGTTTGGTGGAATGCAGTGTCAAAAACTGCAACTTGAGGAATTTTAGGAAAAAGTTTTTTACAAACCTTTATTCCTACTAAGTTTGGGGGGTTGTGCAGTGGTGCTAGTTCTTTTAGTTTGTTTATTGCTCTTATTACTTTATTATTTATTAATACTGCCTTATTATATAATTCTCCACCATGAACAACTCTATGGCCAATTGCATTGATTTCATATCCTTTAAATGATTCAATTGCTAACTTAACTGCTTCATTATGGTTTTTTATTTTTATGTTCTTGCTTATTTTTGTTTTTTTACTTGCATATTCAAATTTACAAGATTCTAAACCAATACCCTCAATATGGCCTTTTAATATTGGTTTGTTAGTTTTCATATTAACTAATTGATATTTTAGAGAAGAACTACCTGAGTTTAGAACTAAAATGTTCATTTCTGCGCCTCCACAACAGTTATTGTAGTAACATTAATAATATCTTGGACAGAACAACCTCTTGAGAGATCATTCACAGGCTTGTTTAAACCCTGCATAATAGGACCAATTGCATTTGCTCTTGCTAATCTTTCAACTAATTTGTATGCAATATTTCCTGATTGTAGGTCAGGGAAAATAAGAACATTTGCATTGCCGTGTAGATTACAATCTTTACATTTCTTTTCACAGACTTCTGGAACAAGAGCTGCATCAACCTGCATTTCTCCATCTATGATTAAATTTGGCTGTTTGTTTTTTGCTATCTTTAGTGCTTGAGTAACTTTGTCAACTAATTCATGCTTAGCAGAGCCTTTTGTTGAAAATGAAAGCATTGCGACCCTTGGTTCTAGATTAAATTTCTTTGCTGAATTAGCTGTATCTATCGCAATTTGAGCTAATTCTTCTGCTGTTGGATTTACTATTACTGCACAATCTGCAAATATTAAGATTTTATCTTTTAATTGCATAAAGAAGAATGAAGATACTTTATGATACTCATCTTTAGTTTTAATAATTTGCAATGCAGGTCTTATTGTGTCTGCAGTTGTGTGAGTTGAACCAGAAACTAAACCATCTGCTTCATTTAGATGGACTAACATAGTTCCTAAGTAATTAACATCTTTCATAGTGTTTCTTGCCTGTTCTATTGAGATTCCTTTATGTTTTCTTATTTCATAGAATGTTTGACTATATTCTTCTGCTTTTTCATAATTATTAGGATCTATTATTCTTGCTGCACCTATGTTAATGTTTAATTCATTAGCTTTGTTTTTAATAGTTTCTTGGTTGCCTAGAAGAATGATATTTGCAATACCTTGCTGTAGAATTTCATCTGTAGCTTTTAGAATTCTTTCATCATCTGATTCTGGGAATACAATGGTCTTTTTATCTGCTTTTGCCTTTTCTTTGATTGACTGCATAAATTCTTGCATGATCGCACCTCAACCTAGCTTTGTAGTTGCTGATTATAAATGTTTTTATGAATATAGTTATTTTTGATAAAATAGGGTTTTAGAGCTAATATTTGAATTTCCTTTCATATTCTTTAACAGTATTTGTCCAATCTTCTTAAGCTCTATTGGAGAAAGTATAATCTTCGATTTCTTGTTTTTGATATAATAACTTAATTCATTAGCTTTCAAAACAGGAACAGTTGGGTTATTTAAGTTTAAAACCACATTATCATGAGTAAAAACCAGAATTCCATTTATCCAAAATCTTAGTGATTTACTAAATATATTTTTTGATTTAATAAACTGTTTCAATCTCAAAGCATTACCTTTAACTTGCTTACTTGGACTTTTTATTTCATACTCTTCTGAGGTTTTCCATGTATCTTTATATTGATACCACATATCTTCTTTACATCTTATTTCCCCTTCAAAATTTTTGGTTTCTATAACAAAAATCCCATTTCTCCCTAAAACTATGTGATCTATATTACCATAACAATTTGGGATAATAACATCATTAATTAAAAAATATGAATCTGGCAAATGTTTAAGAGTTTTCACAACAAGTTTTTCTCCTAAATATCCACTTTTATA
>CAYZNE010000100.1:2420-2875 GCA_964478955.1 uncultured Methanosarcinales archaeon | reverse complement strand
ATCAAATAATTTTGTTGATGAGCAAATTGGTTTTTATTCTGGGACCACAGACAAAGTTGTTTCTTTGGATTTGATTAAGCATGCTGTTTCAGAACCAGAGAATGCAGCAAAAAAATCTGGAAAGATTCCAACATTCAAAATAAATGATGTTAGTGTTGATATTGATGAAGCTTTGAAGATATGTAAGGAACTTACAGATAAAGAGTATTCACAGCATGGAACTACAAAACATATTTGCATTCTGCAAATTCTAAAGAACGTTCTTACCTGGAATATTACCATAATCACAAATACTCTGCATATGATTAATATTAAGATTAATGCGACTAATTCTAAGATACTAAACCATTCTGCACAGTCAATTATGTCTTTAGCAAAGAAGTAATTAGTGGTTTTACTCTTGGTTTTGTTGTAATTGTTCTTTATTTCCAAGAATAATTGCTTAAAAATACTCT
>CAYZNE010000100.1:0-2320 GCA_964478955.1 uncultured Methanosarcinales archaeon | reverse complement strand
TGGTTTTGTTGTAATTGTTCTTTATTTCCAAGAATAATTGCTCAAAAATACTCTTGGTTTTGTTGTAATTGTTCTTTATTTCCAAGAATAATTGCTCAAAAATACTCTTATTTTTGTTGTAATTGTTTTGTAGGGAATATTACTACTCAGTTAACTTCTTTATAAGTATAGTTAACCTTGATTAAATAGCTTTTTTTATCTATATACTATAGTATAACCTTCACCCCAACCTAATTTATATATAAGTTCTGACATTACATTATATTAAGGTGTTAAGTATTAACAGAGGCCAAATATGAAGGAAGAAAAAAACAAAAAAATTAGTTACGCAGCACAAGAAAACTGTAAACGCCTAGATGATTATTGTAAAAAAAAGTAAGTTTTCTACTTGTTTATATAGTATATTTAGTTGTCATTTCAAAGTTGTAAGGTAATCTTTATATAATCTTAAGCTTTTCCGTTAATCAGGGGGAAAGTGATAAAGTCTAATCTTAAGAAGGAAATAGAGAAAGTTCATCGTGTTCTAAAGCTTTCATTTAAAAAGATAAAAGAAGAGCTTGATTCTTATTTAGACACGATAAATCAAAATACCAATGAGATTCAGAGTAACTACGAGTTTCTTGTTGAATTAGACAGAAAGATTGAGTCTCTTAGTGAAAGAGTTGATGAACTAACAATGATGGTTAATCCTGAGGAATTATCTCTTAGCTATAACTTTGATCTTACCCTAAGAGAGCAAGAAGTTTTCTTGGTTCTCTATGCAGTTGATAAGAAGATGAGTTCTGCAGCTGTTGCAAAGAGACTTGGCTTGACAACAGAGAAAATTAATACCTACCTGTACAATCTTATTAATAAAAAGATACCTATAAGAAAGGAATATCATAATAATAAGCTGTTCTTTTATCTAGATGAGAAATTCAAAGCCCTGCAAGCAAGGCAGAATATGATAAAAATTGATGCTTCTGTTTCTAAACAACTTCTAAGTGATGATGCTATTTAATAGAGTTTATTTCCACCTGGTGGCTTTGGCGGTTGCTGTTGAAATTGTGGTTGTGCTTGAGGTTGTGGTGTTGGTTCTTCAGCAATAGGTTCTGTTTCATCTTCAACTTCTTCTGATTCATCATACTCTTCTTCATCATCTACATCTGCAACCATGCTGATAAGTGGTAATCCAAATTCATCATTAATAAACAATCCTTTATAGATTTGAACAAGCTCTTGTAAACTTTTATTAGGATCTTCAAGTGTTATTTGACCAAATGTTATTTTTGCCATTTTTTATGCCTCCAGGAATTTGGCTTCTGAGCCTCCTTATTCCTCATTCTTACAATAACATATTTAAATATCTTACCTTTTTCAATATATATGAACTTTGGAACAGAAAGAAGTTGGAAAAAGAAAATTTCAGATATTAAGAAAGAAGTTGGGGAAGCAAAATATCCTTTTCCTGGTTTTATTAAAAATATGATTTTAAGAGATCACTTATATTTATTGATAGAAGATAAAATTATCCAGTTTTGTGAAAACAAAAAAGTTGGAATATTATTTTCAGGCGGAGTTGATAGTGCAGTTCTCGTAATGTTTTGTAAAAAACTAAACTTAAACTATTGTTGTTATAGTGTCGGTTTTCAAGATAATGAAACAAAACAGCCAGAAGACATTGAGTATTCTAAAATCATTGCACAGAAACATGATCTTAATCTTAAGTTCAAAGTGTTTAATCTTAAAGAGATTGAAGTTGTAATAAAAAAGACTCTAAAGATTTTATCAAAAAACAAAGACACTTTTGATGTTGTCAATCTCGGAGTTGGTGCAGTTGAGTTGGCTGCAATTGAGATGGCTAAAAAAGATAAGTGTGATATTGTTCTTTCAGGTTTAGGAAGTGAAGAAATATTTGCAGGTTATCAAAGACATAAAAATGCTAAGGATAAAGAACAAGAGTGCTGGAATGGTTTAACATTAATGTATAAAAGAGATTTAATAAGAGAAACTCTGATTCCAAAAGTCTTAGGCATAGAAACTTATGCTCCTTTTCTTGATTTTGATGTTATTGGTGTTGCAATGCATATTTCTATTAAAGCAAAAATAAACAAAAGACAGAATAAAATTGTAATAAGAAAAATAGCTAAGAAGTTAGGTTTGAAAGAGTTTTCTAATAGAAAGAAGAGGGCTGCCCAATATGGAAGTAGATTTCATAATGCAATCGATAAACTAAGTTCTAAAGCAGGATTTAAGCTTAAAAAAGATTATATCAAAAACTTAATAAAGTAAGATAATTAAGTTATTTCTATGAACATTAATTTAGATAGTATAATAAGTT
>CAYZNE010000099.1:0-2992 GCA_964478955.1 uncultured Methanosarcinales archaeon | reverse complement strand
AATGTATCAAAAACATCAGTTATATCTTCATCACTTACATTTCCAATATTAAACTCAATATTATTTTCTTCAGAATGCATATTTAAGTATTCAGATCCTCCAAGATCATTCTTGGTTATAGAACCAACAACATAAACAAGATTTTCATGTTCTTTAGCATCAATTGTTACAATCTTATTTACATCATCTATTTTTGCAAAAGTAATCATACTTAATTCAGGATAAACACCTCTTTCAGTAATAGAACCATCCTCAGCATACATTTTTACTTGATTGTACATTGAATCTTTACCAGATATAACAGGTATTTCACATCCTTTAATAACAGAAGCCATTCCTTTATTAGCTTCAATAAGCATTTGTTGATACTCTCCTCTATCAGAACTTTGCCATAATGCTTGATCTGTTGCAATCATATAATCAAGCCTTCCACCCATTGCAACATTATTTCCAATAGCTCTTAAGAAAGCATTTTTCCCCATTTTTTCTGAATCAATATAAGACTGTCTCTCAGTATGCCCATAAGATTGTATTAATCCTTCTTTTGAATTTATATCAACTAATGTGCAAGAAGTTTTTGTTGAAACTCTACCTTTTCCTTGTATACAATGCTGAACCTGTAATCCTTTTACAGTTGAATCCATCTTATCTGTAAAATTAGCAACTGAACTAAAATTTGGTCTTTGTATCATTAAATTAAATCGTTTTTTAATTGTTGGTATACTTTCTGAGTTTTCATCATATAAAATCTCATTAAATTTGTTTTCAAAATCCAATTTTGTTTTTGGAGGTAATTTATATTCTTTAGGTTGCAATGATCTTTTTGGCATTCCAGTATGTATAAAATTCATATCCATATCAACAACTTTACTTTGTTTTGAATAAACAATTCCTCTTCCAGAATCTGTGAATATTCCAATATCAGAAAATTCAACTTCATGTTTTTTTAAGATTTGTTCAATATCATTTTTATTTGTTTCATTAACAGCAATTGCCATTCGCTCTTGTGATTCATTTAATAATAATTCTGTTGCAGTCATTCCAGGATATTTTACAAGAAGATTATCAAGGTTTATTTCTAAACCATTTGTTTCTTCAGCCATCTCAAATGCAGCACAACAAACTCCTCCGGCACCTAAATCAGTAATATATTTAATATAACCTTTATCACGAAGTTCAAGAATAGCTTCAAACATTTTCCTTTGCGTATAAGCATCTCCAATTTGTACTGCAGTAGCAGGAGAATTTTCACTTAATGCTTCTGAAGAAAAAGTTGCACCATGAATTCCATCTTTTCCTGCTCGTCCACCAATTATATAAAGTCTATCATCAACATCAATTTGTTTTTCAAAAGAATTTAATCCATTTATTTTGTGAGGGATTCTTCCTATACTCCCAACACCAACAATTGGTTTACCATTATAACGATCATCATAAGTTGCATCACCTATATTAATAGGAATACCCATCTGGTTTCCACCATCTTGTACACCATTAATAACCCCATCAAATATCTGTTTTGGGTTTAACATAAGATTTTCAAGTATAAATTTTTCATCATCACCTTTTTTTGCTTTGAAATGTTTTCTTGTATCATCTAATCTTCCAAATCTATAGAATTGAAAATTTCCTATAACTTCTGCTCCTAAACCTGTTCCTGCAGGATCCCTATTTACTCCAACAATTCCAGTAATTGCACCACCATAAGGATCAAGTGCAGAAGGAGAATTATGTGTTTCATTTTTTACACATACAAGCCAGTCATCATTGAAAACAAAAACACCTGCATTATCTTTAAATATAGAAACACCAAGATAAGGTTTCTTTTTTAATATTTCTTCAGTTGGTTTTTTAATATATTCATTAAATATTCCTTTTTTACTATCAGGAATTTCTGAATTATACAAACTATGTCTACAATGTTCGCTCCACATTTGAGCTAAGAGTTCTAATTCTGTATCTGTCAAAATCCCTTTTTTATTTCCGCCCATTGTATTGAGTTTACTGTTAGTATATTTAAGAATTGCATTCATATAATCTTCTTTTAATGAGAGTGTTCCACCCCTTAATTCATCTTTATCTTGTTGACTCATTCCTTCTGTAACAAAATTTAAATTTAGAGTTCCTTTTGTTCCTGTTCTAAGAAGTTCATCTTTATCCATTTCACCTAAATTAATATAAAAATAATTAGATTTATTTCCAAGATTTACAGGATGTATAATTTTATCAAACCCATTATTTTGTTCATATTCTTGTCTTGTCATTATTGTAATATCATGAATTTGAGGATTTGATGTCAGTCTTTCTAATTGATTTTTTAAATCTGGATTAAATTCACCATTAATATAAAGAATTTGTGAAGTATAAACATCATGATCAGGAAGACCTATATGTTTCATGTCTGTTCTTAGCACTCTAGCTGCATTATCAGTAACACCTGGTTTAGAATCTATTTTTATTGCGAATTCCCACTTTTGATTTGTTTTTAATGGTAAATTACAAAATACTTTTTCAGTAATATTATGATGAATTAATTCTGAAATCTTTTTTTCTCCTACTTCTTCCCCATCAATAGTATAAAATTTAGTGCTAAACGCTTTTGCATCCTTAATATCGATTGATCTTAATTTATTTTCAAGATCAGAAATAACATTATCCCCAGTGTGTTTATTAGCAACTTCAAAAGTGTTTATAGTCATTAAATAACCCCTATCAATATAAAAACAAATAATTGTTTCTTATAATATCGCTAAAACATATAAAACTTTCTGTGTCACAACTAGGTGACGATAGAAGGCTGTTTTTCTTATAGTTTTTTCAATTCTTCACGTGCAATATCTAAGAACTCTTGCTCTTTTGCAATAGGAATCATTGCACCTGCAGCATGCGGGTGTCCACCTGCTTCACCACAGCCCAGCTTCTCAATCATTTTACTTACCATCTTTTGTAGATCAATATCTTCATTGTTACCAACAACCCTCATAGAAACCTT
>CAYZNE010000098.1:0-3015 GCA_964478955.1 uncultured Methanosarcinales archaeon | reverse complement strand
TATAATTGCAGAAGCATCTTATCCTTCTACTGGGCAAGGGATGGAGTTGAATGAAGCAATAAGATTAAATAAAAAAATAATTGTTATTGCAAAGAAAGATAGTAAAGTTTCTGGATTAATTCTTGGTTGTCCTAGTATTAAAGATATTATTTATTATGATAGTCTTGACGATTTAAAAGAAAAGATCAAGGAGATATTATGAATTCTAATTTTAGAGAAGAAAAATTATTTATAGAAAACAAGTATGGTGAAAAACTTGTAGGATTATGTGCAACCCCTAATATTAGGAAAGAAAATTATAAAACAATAATTCTTGTTCATGGATTTATGGTCACGAAACACGAAGGTTATTTTGATGAGATTATCAAATTATTAGTTTCTAAGAACTATGTTGTTTTTAGATTTGACTTTTCTGGTTGTGGTGAAAGTGAAGGAGATTATAGTAGAACTTCAATAACAAAATTAAAAGAAGATTTATCAAGTATTTTTGACTATGTTAAAAATCAAAGTTTTGTAGATAAAGAAAATATTTCTATTATTGCACAATCCATGGGTGTTCCTGTTTCTTTAGCTTTAAGTCCAAAAATAAAATCTATTATCCTGGTTGCGCCCGGTTATAATTTATCTAAGTTTATGAAACGGTTTGAACTTAATTCTGAGGCTAATATGTATGAACGGTTATCTAGTTCAAGGGGGATTATTAAAGTATCTTCTAATTTTTTTACTGAGTTTAGGAAATATAATTTCTTTAGTAGTTGTTCTGGGATGCTTTGTCCGGTTTTAATTATTGGAGCTGAGCAAGATAAAAAAATTGACTCTGAAGATGTTAAAACGCTATATTATAATATAACTAATCCTAAAGAATTACATATGGTGTCTGGTGCAGATCATGAATTTATAGGTTATAGAAAAGAACTATTCTCAATAGTATTAAACTGGTTGGAGAAATATTAAAATGAAATTCTACGCAGATCTACATCTACACTCGAGGTTTAGTCGTGCAACAAGTAAAGACTTGACTATTGTAAATCTTGAGAAGTGGGGAAAAGTAAAAGGTTTAAACCTTCTTGGAACAAGTGATTTCACACATCCACAATGGATAAAGGAATTAAAACTAAATCTGCAGGATGATGGTTCTGGAATTCTAAAATCTAAAAGAGGAATGAATTTTATTCTGCAGACAGAAATCTCTCTTATGTATACACAAGAGGGAAAAGGAAGAAGAGTCCATGTTGTTGTTTTAGCACCAAGCTTTGATGTTGTTGATAAGATTACTGAATATCTTTTGACAAAAGGAAGAGTTGACTATGATGGTCGACCAATCTTTAAAATACCTTGCAATGAATTTGTCTATGAAATGCAAAAAATAAATAAAAATATAGAAGTTATTCCTGCACACATCTGGACACCTTGGTTCGGTGCACTGGGAAGTAAGTCTGGTTTTGATTCTATTAAAGCTTGTTTTAAAGATCAAGAAAAACATATTCATGCAATTGAAACAGGAATTTCTTCTGATCCTCCTATGAATTGGAAAGTAAAAGAATTAGATAAATATCAATTAATAAGTAATAGTGATTCACATAGTTTTTGGCCGTGGAGAATTGGAAGAGAAGCAAATATATTTGAACTAAAAGAATTAACTTATAAGAATGTTCTAAATGCAATAAGAACAGGTGAAGGATTACAAGGAACTGTAGAAGTTGATCCTAATTATGGAATCTATCATTTTACAGGCCATAGAAAGTGCAATGTTTGTTTAAGTCCAAAAGAAGCTGCTAAAATAAACAATATTTGCCCTGTCTGTGGTAAACCTCTAACTATAGGAGTTCTTGAGAGAGTTGAAAAATTAGCAACAAGACCTGAAACTGAGAAACCTAAAAACACAAAACCTTTCTATGAAATGGTTCCACTTTCTGAATTAATCTCTAAAACATATAACAAAGGACTTGCAACAAAATATGTTTGGGCAATATTTAATCAGTTTCTTGCAAAGTTTGGAAATGAATTTAATATTCTTTTAGATGCACCTAGGGAAGAACTGTCTAAGATTGATGCAAGGCTTGCAGATGTCATTATGCAGAACAGACAAGGCAAGATAAAAGTTAAACCTGGTTATGATGGTGTTTATGGTGTTCCTTTGATTGGGCAGAAAGTTCCTGAGATAATAACTGAAGTTGATAGTAGAATTAAAAAGAAAAAAATTCAAAAGAATTTAGGTGATTATTAACCATAGTTTTCAAGTCTTATCTCTTCTAGTGTTATTAATGGTTAATCCATCAGATCCTTTTTCACAATCTATTAATGCAAATTCTTCTGCTATAAACAAGAAACTTAAAAGGGTGCAGAAAAACTTAGTAGACTTCTAGTTTTTATACTTAAATATTTTTAGGAAGACCATTATCATTAATCTCTATTTTTGTAGCGAGTTCTGGTGAACCAATGTGTGCATAAGCCCACAATATGTTTTTCATTCTATCATCATCTAAGCCAGGTATAGCATTATTTATTTTTGTTTTATCAACATGGGTCATACAACTTAACCCTCTTGTTAGACCACCTTTTTCATTTGTTAGGTTGCCTATTGTATTTGTGTCACTTGTTATCCTTAAATAGATGTCTCTTTTGTCTTTTGTTTTTCCATTGAAATATAAGTTATACACCTCATTTTCATGTGAAAGATTAAGTGGATGCTTTTTAATACTTTGCTGGTCTTCAAGTAGAGTATAACCTTGCTCTAGTGCATAGTTAATTATTTCTTTAATATTTAATGGTTTGAATTTTTCATAAGTATCATCATTCATTTTATTCACCTTTATAATTTTTTTCTCTTGTTTCATTTATTTTATCATAAATATTTGGATGTTCACCTTTTATTTTTCTAGTTTCCTCTTCGATTTTTTTTCTTACTCTTCTTATTTCTGTTAATGCTTTTTCTTTACCTTCTTCTTTTGTTACTTTTGTTACTTTCACTTCAACTTTTGCAGCTTTTTCAAAATAAAATTCTGTTTTTTTTTT
>CAYZNE010000097.1:0-3106 GCA_964478955.1 uncultured Methanosarcinales archaeon | reverse complement strand
CCACTTGCAGTCTGAATATCTTCTAACCAAAGCTGACCATCAACAGCAGTTAACGCAGTAGGACAATCACCAGTCACATCACTAAAACAAACATCAATAATCAAACCACCTTCTGCTTCAATTGGATCAATTACAGTAATTACTCCAGTATCATCAGTAGCACTCTTAATTGTATCAGTATAAGTAACAGGATGATAACTAGAACCACTAGGAGCAACACTTGCAAAAACATAAACTGCACCAAGAACTATAACTAAAATCAAGAAAATAAATAATGTTTTTTTCATTTCATAACACCTCAAGACAAATTATAACTAATATCTTATAACCTTAGGCGCCATCCTTTTAAAAGTTTTTTAATTTTAGCTATAAAAAGCACCAATAATTATATTTATAAAAGAAAACCCTTTTCACAATAGTTATGACAGACAAAATAAGAAGTCCTATTGTTTCAGTCCTAGGACATGTAGATCATGGAAAATCAAGCATACTAGATGCAGTTAGAGAATCGAATATTTTAAAAACAGAGGCAGGCGCAATTACCCAGGCAATTGGTGCAAGCATTGTTCCAATAGACATAATAAAAAACAAGTGTGGTAAACTTCTTGATTCACTAAAAATGGATTTTACAATTCCAGGATTATTATTTATCGATACTCCAGGGCATGCTGCATTCACCTCGTTGAGAAAAAGAGGCGGGGCCTTAGCAGATATTGCAATTGTAACAATTGATATTAATGAAGGTTTCAAACCTCAAACTATTGAAGCAATTGAAATCCTAAAATCAAGCAAAACTCCTTTTGTAATTGCTGCAAATAAAATCGATCTTATTCCTAATATGCAAATCAGAGATCCAAAATGTTCTCTTTTACAAACAATAAATTCTCAAGAACCAGAAATTATAACAAAAATTGAAACAAAATTATATGAATTGGTTGGACAACTTCACGAAAAATTTCAACTTGAAGCAGAAAGATTTGATAGAGTTGACTTCACAAAACAAATTGCAATAGTTCCTTGCTCTGCAAAAATTGGTTTTGGAATTGCAGAACTGATGATGGTTGTTACAGGACTTGCACAAAGATTTCTAGAAAAAAACCTTCACATAAAAGTTGAAGGACCTGCCAAAGCAACAATTCTTGAAGTAAAAGAAGAACAGGGTTTTGGAAAAACAGTTGAACTTATATTATACAACGGAAGCCTGAGTGTTAATGAAACCATTGTTATTGGATCAATTGATGAACCTATTGTTACAAAAGTTAGAGCATTGCTTCAACCACTTCCTCTTCAGGAAATGCGTGATAAAAAGAGCAGGTTCAAACAAGAAAAACAAGTTTTTGCTGCAACAGGAGTTAAAATCAGCGCACCAAATCTTGAACATGCTAGTTCAGGAATGCCATTAATCTCTTGTGAAAATACCGAAGAAGCAATTGAAATAGCAAAACAACAAGTTCAAGCAGAAGTTAATGATGTTATGATTGAAACTAATAATGCAGGAATCGTCTTAAAAGCAGATAACCTTGGCTCTCTAGAAGCAATGATCCACATTCTACAGGAAAAAGATGTTATGATAAAAAAAGCAACCATAGGAAATATCTCTAAAAAAGATATAATAGATGCAGAAGCAAATTTTGAAGAGGATCCAAAAACCTGTGTTATTCTTGCATTCAACTCAAAACTGGATACAGATTATGTTTCTGAACACGTGAAAATAATTTCAAGCAACATCATCTATAAGATTCTTGATGATTATGAAGTTTATGTTGAAGAACAAAATAAAAAAGAGCAAGAAGCAAAACTAAATAAATTAGTAAGACCAGGAAAAGTTGAGTTTCTACAAAACTGTATTTTCAGACAGAGTAATCCTGCAGTTTTTGGTGTTGAAGTTCTTGCAGGGATGGTTAGAACAGGAAATGGATTAGTGAATGCAGATTCAGGCAAAAATATTGGAACAATAAAGAGCATTCAAAAAAATAAAGATTCAGTAAATCTATGTAAACTGAGAGATCGAGTTGCACTTAGCATTCCTCATTTAACAATTGGAAGACAAGCAAACGAAGGTGAAATTTTCCTAGTTGATATTCCTGAAAATGACTTCAGAGAATTAAAAAAGTGGGCAAAATTTTTAACAAAAGAAGAAAAAGCAGTTCTAAAAGAACTTGCAGAACTTAAAAGAAAAGAATTTTCTGTATGGGGAGTTTAAGGATAATTATTTTTTACAGCAGTAACTATTTCTTCTAGTTTTTTGAATCCTCCAAAATATACTGCTGAACATATTTGTACAGAATCTGCACCTTCATTAAAGGCTTGCAAAACCTGATCTGGCTCCATTAACCCTCCTGATGCAGATAAATACTTATTAGGGTTTTGTTTTTTTAATAAGTTAGACATTACTAAAGTCATCTCTCTTAATGTTCCACCACAATTAGAACCTTTACCAAAAACATCAATCTGAACTCCAGAAATACTAGTTGTTACCCCTCCTTTTTATGAATCTGAAAAAGTAAAACCATGATTATCTAATTCTATATACTTTTGTTGATTCATTTCCCAATATTGTCTCGCAAGTTTAATCAAGATTAATCTATCTGTTCTTAACTTAGACATTCCCTGTTTAAAAAAAGCAATTTTTCTTTTTTTTTCTTCTGCATACTTTTTTGATTTAATTATACACCCATTTATTATTTCTTCTGGTTTTTTTGTTTTTAGTTCTTCTTCCCAATAAATACTTGACTCATTAGTAAGATCTTTAGCATCATAATTTTCTGATAAGAATACATTAACAATATAAGGCCTTTCTAAATCCAATGGAAACCATCTTGTATTTATTTCAACACCATCCCCAGGAAGATTATTCAATACTTCAAAATCAGTATTTTTCATTGGTGCAAAACTTATAATAACCTTTGTTTCTGGAGAGTATGTATTTATTTGACTGTACAATAATTTTGTTTCTTCAACAGTCAACATTTCAATATCTAAATATGTTGATCTACAAGAAAGAGTATCATCTAAATGCCCTCTACCCCTATAAGATCCAGAATGCAGGAAATACTTTCCTTTAATATCTATCATCCCACCTTTTTTGATTATTCTTATTCCATTT
>CAYZNE010000096.1:0-3263 GCA_964478955.1 uncultured Methanosarcinales archaeon | reverse complement strand
CTAAAGAATATGATACATTAGAAACTTTCCTTAATAATCTGAAGGGAGAAGTTGTCTCAATCATCCCTGATGTTGAAACACTTTTCTTATGTTATGGATCAAGAGTAAAGACAATTATTGTTATTGAGAGATTAGAAAATGAAAAAAGCCAATAACAAAGTCAAGTAATAAAAATGCAAATAAACATTGATTCACAAATCTATAATGTAGACGAAGGCAAGACCATCCTAGAAGTATGTATAAAAAACAATATTTATGTTCCTTATCTATGTTATCATCCTGACATAGAACATAATGCTAAGTGCAGAATGTGTATTGTTGAAGTTAATAACAAAATAGAAACTTCTTGTAATACTATTATAAAAAAAGATATGGTTGTAAAAACAAACACTGATCAGATTAATAAATTTAGAAAGTTAAATCTTAATCTTCTTCTATCTAATAATAAGAAATTGTTTGATGATAATACAAAAGATATAATGGTTATTGCTAAAAAACTTGGAATGACTAAAGAAGAGTTAAGATTCAAAGAATTAGAAAAAAAAGAGCTCTCAGTTTGTGCTTCTCTTTGTAGAGATAATAGTAAATGTATTCTTTGTGGAAAATGTGTGCAGAAATGCCAAGAAATTCAAGGAGTTGATGCAATTGGTACAGGTCATAGAAGCAATAAAACAGAAATCTGTTCTGTTTTTGAAAAACTTATTGATGAAGTTGCATGCACTTTTTGTGGTCAATGCACAAATGTTTGTCCAACAGGTGCAATAAGTGAAAGAAATTATCTTCAAGAAGTAAAAGATGCAATTAATGATCAAAATAAAATAGTTCTTGTGCAAACAGCACCTGCAACTAGAGTTACAATTGGTGAGACTCAGGGAATGCCTCCAGGATCATTAATTACAGGAAAGATGGTTGCAGCATTACGAAGATTAGGTTTTAATAAAGTTCTGGATACAAATTTTGGTGCAGATTTAACTATTATGGAAGAAGGCACTGAACTGATTGGTCGTATTCAAAATAAAGGAATATTTCCAATGATAACTTCCTGCTGTCCAGGTTGGATAAAATTTATTGAACATTTTTTTCCTGAACAATTAGAACATCTAAGTTCTTGCAAAAGCCCTCACCAAATGTTTGGTGCAGTAGCTAAAACATATTATGCTAAAAAAAATAATTTTGATCCTAAAAACATAGTTGTTGTTAGTATAATGCCTTGCACAGCTAAAAAGTTTGAAGCACAAAGACCAGAAATGAAAAACCTTGGTTTAAAAGATGTTGATTATGTTCTTACTACACGTGAACTAGGTGATTGGTTAAATTCTGAGAACATTAAGTTATCAGAATTACCTGATGAATTCTATAATCCTATTTTAGGAGTTTCCTCAGGTGCAGGGGCAGTGTTTGGTGCAACAGGAGGAGTGATGGAAGCTGCTCTTCGAACAGTTGCAGATATTCTTGAAAGAAAAGACTTAGATAAACTAGATTATACTGAAGTTAGAGGAATGCAGGGTATAAGAGAAGCTTCACTTAAGATTGCTGGCATGGATATTAATGTTGCAATTGCACATGATTTAAAGAATGCGCGTAAAATAATGCAAGATATAAAAGATGGTAAAAGTAAATATCATTTTATTGAAATAATGGCTTGTCCAGGTGGTTGCATTGGAGGAGGTGGACAACCAATTCCAACTACACAAGAGATAATAAAGAAAAGAGCTTCTGCAATCTATCACCAAGATGCAATACTTCCAATAAGAAAATCCCACAAAAACCCAGAAATAATTGCACTCTACAAAGAGTTTCTAGATGCACCTGGATCTGACATTGCACATAAGATGCTGCACACTTCTTATAAGAAGCGGAATGAGTTTGGTGATTGATTTATTTCTTCACATAAATAACATACTCAACTAATAGCAAAAACAGTGGAAACAGAACACTTAATGTGATCTGGGTATCCAAACCTATTACTTTTGCATTATTTATGATATTCATTGAATTAAATAACAAGAATATTATTACTGCTAATGCAAGACTTTGGAGTATGCCAAATATCCAGAATATTTTTTTATTTGCCATGTGTTTGAATAGAAAACCTAATATTTAAATAGTTTCTTATAAAAAACTTTATATATTCAAGATGTATTTTATATAATATTATTTTTAATTGGGGGTTAAAATGGTTAAAAAAGTTAAAAAAAAGGAAAAAGTCATAGAAATGAAAATTAAGAAAGACATTAAATCAAAGTGTAAGACTAATTTTAGCAAGTCTTGTAGTAATTGTGGTGGATGTTTCTACTTTTTAGGTTTTCTTGGTTCATTAATATATTTTGTATCTACTGCAACAGGTTTCTGGGGAGTAGTCTTAGGAGTTTTGAAATCTATTGTCTGGCCAGTATTTATTGTCCACGGATTGCTGAAGTTTTTAGGATTGTAAGTAGAACTTTTTTTTATTTATCATAATTGCATGGGGATTGGAACCAGGGGTCATCATTGTTTTGATAATAACAAGTTTCTTGACATTCAATAGGCATTCCATAACATAACATTATTTGAGTATCAGATTTAGATAATCCTGATTTAAACCCAGTAAAGCCTATACATTTACAATCAATATTTTTAAATTCTTTTGCAGGATAAACTGTAAAAGAGTCATCCCAAACATTACTCTGTTTTGGATAGAAAAATATTGCTAATAGAATAATTAGTACAATTATTAAAATAATATATTTTTTATTCATATTATATTGTTAAATATTGTAAATTTATAATTGTTTTGATGATTTCAACTCATATTAAACTAATCACTTCACTAAATCTTTAAACTTAATAGAATGTTGTTCTCCTGCACTTCCCCAGTTCTCCATTGCAGTTTCATGGATTATTACTGTAACTGCTTGTGCAGGAATGCCTATCTTCACAAAAACATCTGTAATATATTTGATTATTGCAGCTTTTTTATCTTGTTCTAAAGGCCAGGATTCAATAGTTATTACTGGCATTTTATATCCCTCCTTAAATTAAGTTCCTAAAATTTGATATTTAAGAATTTTTAGTTTTATTGGTAAAATTTAAATACAAGTTCAAATAGTCATTATAGTATGCTAAAAAATCAAATGATAAGATTAAATGAAGATATTAAAGATTGTGAATACTTCAAAATACCGAATTCTCCTTGCAAAAGAAGTAAAGAAGCCAATAAAATTATTCATCCTATTGTTCATGTCCCATTAAATGAATCTCAAAAAATTTTAATTGTTAGTCAG
>CAYZNE010000095.1:0-3325 GCA_964478955.1 uncultured Methanosarcinales archaeon | reverse complement strand
CAATGCAAATACAGATTTTATAGAAGTGAATACTATCACAAAACAATCTGGTATTACTACAAATGAAAAAAATATAGAAAATCTTACTTATGCTTATACTAACATATTACAAATGTTGAAAAATATTGAAGCTATAGAAAAAGATTCATCTGGTTACATAAATATCTATGAAAAGTTAAACTTAAACATAGAAAACAAAGATAAAAATAAACTTGATAATTTTCTTAAAAAAGAAGACAATTGGGGACCTTCAGAATTACTTAAACCAGGGTATATTTATAGATTTATTCAGGTTTTAAAATTAACTGCACCCCAATATTTCAGGTTCAATAAAAACTAAGAAAATGGGAATAAAAGCAAAAGCAATAAGGAAATTGAAACATAACAGAAAATCATTAGGATTAACAAGAAGAATTAAATCATATTCGATTAAATCTTTCAAATTAAATAAAAAGGTCGAACATAATATAGAAGTTATCAAAGAAATTCTTGGAAGAAGAAATGTTGAAGAAATTACAAACATGCTTAAAAGCACATCAAAATCACTAGGAAGCCTAGCGACAATGACCTATAGAGAATTTGTATATTATGGAACAATACACAAGAGATTAATAGATACTCTAAAAACAATTGTAAAAGATCTAAGAAAAGTTGAAAAAGAGATTGGGGATAGTTCTGATGAGAGTGTTAAGAGAATAACTATTGGACAAGAAATAAAAATTATTGAAGATATAATGACCGGCTTCAGTAACAAAATGAGAATTGAAGTTAACACAGTAAGAGATTTTAAACGTGAACACGAGACTTCCAGAGAAGGATTAAGCGCACTTACAGGCGAAAAAGGATTATTTCATAAAATCAAAAATAACACCAAAAAATTACGAAAAGATCTTAAGATGGAAAAAGTTGTAAAAAGCAAATTAAAACATCTACCTCAAAAAATAAGGAAAATCTTAAAATCAAAATCAAAAAATAAAGCAAAAGAAATAACTAATCACTTTGAAATACTACATAAAGAATACAATATAATGAATGATGAAGTGGGATTATTATTATATAGCGTCAAACTTAATATAAGAACATACTTTGAAGTAATAGACACCATTAAAAAATTTAAAACAGAATACGAATGGATTAAAAAGCCAGAACACCCAGAACCCTTTCCTGAAAAAGAATTAAAAGAAATAAATAAAGAATGCAAACAATTGATAGATACAGTGAGCGATCACGAAAAAGCAGAACTCCTAATTGAAAGGTTCTTGTTCGGAAAAGTAAAATCTGCGCAAAGAGAAACACGCAAATTATAAGAAAAAAATCAAAACATTTATGAAAAAAGTAAATTATAATCAATAATAAAATAAAAATGAGGTAAGAAAAATGCACCACCATCCAGGAAGAGTTATTTTATCATTAATATTCACAGTTGTAATGCTTGCAGTAGGATTAATACCTTTACTAGCGCATTATGGAGTAATCAGTTGGAATATAGAATTTCTATTAACTCCTTTAGGAGGATTCTTGAGCTACGTACTTGCAGGTGGGGCATTATTCATAGTTATTGATTCTTTTGGTGAAGGCTTGAGTACTGCAGGAGGAAAATTCACAATCTTTTTTGGAATACTTCTTTTGATTATAGGAATATTCCCAATTGTGGGACCAACAATACCTGTAATTAGCAACATACTAAGTCCATTAGTATATTACTTCCTTTTTGCACTTGAAGGATTAATATTATTAATTAGTACATTAATGGTCCAAACATAGATTAATTTTTTATTATTTCTTTAACCTTAAATTTATTAGAAGAACCACTCCAAGAGTAAACATTGCTAAACTAAATAGTTGTCCTGTTCCCAAACCGAGGAAAACAGCAGGATCTTCTCTATAGAAAGTAACAAGAAACCTTAATAAACCATATAGAGTAATAAAAGTAAAGAAGACAAAACCGTGCTTTTTATTTTTCTTCTTAATCAGATAACTTCTTTGAAACATCAAAAAACATCCTATAAATATATTCTTTAGGGCTTCGTAGATTTGACTTGGATGTCTACAACCTTCAACAACAGTGTTCATAAATTCATTTTTAGAATAATCTATGCAGAACCCAGAATTAGTTATTCTTCCAATCAATTCTGCATTAATGAAATTTGCAATTCTGCCGAGAAACAACGTGAATGTAGCAGGAATAGAGACAATGTCTGCAATCTCAAGAAAATTAAGCTTATATTTTTTACAGAAAAAATATAATACTAAGATTATGGCAATTAATGCCCCATGAAATGACATTCCCCCTTGCCATATAGCAAAAATATTAAGAGGGTTCTGAATGTAGTGTGAAAGATTATAGAATAGAACTTCTCCTAATCTGGCCCCAACAATTGTTGCAAGAATAAGATAGATAGTAAACTTATCAACTAATTCTGTTGTCAGATTCTTTATTTTATTGTGTTTTGCAAAGTGCTGAAGAATTAAGTATGACAACACAAATCCAATAGCATAGACAAGACCATAATATTTCACTGTGAATGGGCCTATACTGAACAAATTCGGGTTTAAATTATGTATAAACATTTTATATCAATCAAAATTAAACTGAGCCTAAGGAGATTGCATCCAAAAAAACATGTTTTTTTGAGTGCCTCGAGCAAAGCTCTAGGGAACTCCGTTCGAATCTCAAAAGATTCAAAATTAAACTGAGCCTAAGGAGATTCGAACTCCTGTCTACCGGTCCGAAGCCGGTTGCACTATCCAGGCTATGCTATAGGCCCATAACACATCATATAGAACTAGGTGTATTTAAATAATTAACTAAAGAAAAGTAAGTTCTGGAAGAATCTCTTGCGAATTAAATTAATGACAACAACAAACCTATTTCTTAGTTAAAACAATCTCTATTGTTGAAACACGGACTTCTCTCCCTTCTTTGTTCTTAAAATCTTCAGAATCAATAGCAATATTTCCTACTGCAATTTGATCTTTTAAGAACCGCTTAATAGCAACCTCTGAAACATCAACAGCTCTGCTAATAAATTTTCCTCTTGCTTTTACTACCACTTCACTTGCATTCTTTGTTGTGAATTGCATTACCACTGCAGTCACATAGTTCATAAATGGTTTTTCTCCAATGAAAATGGAGTTATCTTTGTTTTCCATTTTATATCCCCCTATTCCTAGTAATCTTTAATAAACTATTGAAAATTAATTTTGTCGTGTTTCTTTAAACGAGTCATATAACCTGCGATAACGTTTCTTAATTTTTTTGATGAGACATCACTAGTTTCTTCTACAACTTTCTTGTTCTCTTCAAAGTTATCTTTAATTTTAT
>CAYZNE010000094.1:0-3333 GCA_964478955.1 uncultured Methanosarcinales archaeon | reverse complement strand
TTATTATATTGACTTACACTTTTGTAATTCCCACTTTCAACATTCCAAATATTATGATTAGTTTCGTGTCTTAGACAATCGGCTGTTAATTGTAAATCTTTTCTCATAGGATTATCTTTGTCTAACTTTCTAGCTGACTCTTCAATTGATTTTAAAAGGATAAGTTCTGTATTCATTGCATTTAACTCAGTCATTCTGGTAAATTCTTGTAGATAATTAATCACTTCTAAAAGTTCCTTTTTTGATTTTGGTTTTGATTCATTACTGTTCCAATCTGTTAACAACTTATCATAATATGTTTCTTTTTTGCTTGAGGAACAATCAACAAAATGAATAAACTCATGCACAACTGTTGATAATACTTGAATAATTGCAGAATAATCATCAATATTTTTAGGCAATTGCAATGTATTTATATAAATTATACCAGATTCAAAAACTCCTCCTATATCATCACAAAAAGCAAATTCTTTATATTTTTTAGGCACACCAAAAACAAAATTTATTTTATGTGAAAAATCGCGCTGTTTGTAATGATTTTTTAAGATAAATTTAATTGAATTAGTTACAAATGCCTTTAAATCATCATGTGTATAAGAATGAGAATTTAGCTTATCAATATCTTTAAAGTTTATATCAATATTTACATCTTTTACATATTCTTCTATTTGATTAAAAGGAGTTATTGATAATGATTCAAGAAGTACATCAGCACAAAGATTAGAAAAAGACATTACTAAAAAAAATATTGCTGCAATTAAGTTTTTCTTAAACCTAGAATGCAACTTTATTCTTTCTTTATGTTTACCTAACTTATAATGTTTAAACTCAGAATTAACACCATCCAAAACTTGTAATTGCTGTTCATAAGATAAATTAAACATACTTAAGTCTTTGTTTAAGCAAGCTTGCTTTTGCTCTTCTAAAGACTTAGAAAATAATAAAAGAGTATCATTTAATTTACTCATAAGTGCAAGATAGGATTTTAATTTAGGAGAAAATAATTTGCTTTTAAACTTATTCTTAAAAGATTCTAAAAAAGAAGTGGAATTATTCAGAAACAAAATTTCTCTGGATATTATAAACTCAAGCTCCTCGAAAACTTTATTTAAATCCTGTGATTGCTTTAACTCCTTTATTAACTTTTTTTTCTTATTACTATAAGAATGAAAACGTGAATAACCTTCTTCTAGTATTCGATTAAGCTTAACAAAGTAATCTTTATCAAGTTTTGCCATAATAACAAAATAGGTTATAAATTTAAAAATCTTGCTATTCATAAAATACCAAAACAAAGGGTGTATCCTAAAACACAAAAAAATATATAAAAGAAGTAAATTAATTAACTAAAATGACACGAAACCTAACCAAAGAAATTAAGCAAATTGCAGAATATATTTATCAGACTATTTTGAAAAAACAGAAACCAACTCTAAAATCTCCAATTCGTAGTCTGAGCAATGTAACTTATAATAAAAAAGATGGATACTTTCAATTAAATGGTGCAGAAAAAACAAGAACTCTTACTGCCAATACTGTAAAAAGCTTTGCACAGACTTTGAAAATGATGGGTTTATCAAAAACTCTTATTGAAAGTGAAGACATTGCATCAAAAAGAGAGGCTTACTATATATCAAAGAACTGGGGAGATGCAAGATTCAAGGAACAACCAGAATCAGATTCTATTATGGACGATGTTGAAGCAATGATGAAAGTTAATAGAGAGCAACTAGGTTTTATTCCTGAAGAAAAAGGAGGAGATATTGCAGGTGAATTGATTGTAATTGACCAAGATGATAAAGGCAAAGAACTTAAGATTAATTGCACTAAATTTGGAAGTGGAGCTTATTCTATTCCTTCTTCTGTTGAAGAATTAAAATTTGAAACAAAAGCAAAGTTTATTCTAGCAATAGAAACTGCCGGTATGTTTCAAAGACTTGTAAAACACAATTATTGGAAAACTGCAAACTGCATTCTAATAAGCATGGGCGGAGTTCCAACAAGAGCATGCAGAAGATTTATCCGAAGGTTAGCAGACGATAAAAACCTTCCTGTTTATGTATTTACAGATGGAGACCCATATGGATTTCTAAATATCTATAGAACTCTTAAAGTAGGGAGTGGAAACGCTGCACACATCAACAAATATTTTTGTGTGCCTCAAGCAAAATTTCTAGGAGTAACACCTAATGATATTGAAGAATACAAACTACCAACTCATCCACTAAAAGATGTTGACATAAAGAGATTAAAAGATGGGCTAAAAAATGATCCTTTTGTTGCTGCACATAAAGAATGGCAGACCGCACTTAAGAAAATGATCAAACTAAAAGTAAGAGCAGAACAGCAAGCACTTGCAGCATGGGGGTTAAACTATGTTATTGAGAAGTATCTTCCTGATAAGATAAAGAATACTAAGAAGTTTTTGCCTTAGTTATTTTCATTCATCTGAAAGTAACCATTTCTTAATAAATATAGGCTCTTTGTTGTAATCATACTCATAAGGGGTTAAGCCATATATTTTAGCCATATATTCCCCATCAAAAACTTCTATACCTTTAGGAACATAAGTAATATAATAAACTCTTTCATCCATTCCTTTAATACGCCTGGCAACATTCTCAGCAGTAACAGCAACTGTTTCACCATAAGTTTTATCATTTTCTTTGTTTTGGGTTAACAAATAAGCTCTTGCATGACCTAACTCGTGAATTAGTGCAATACCTTTAGTAAGCTGAATGTTTTCTGTAACTTCACCAAAATTAAACTCATCTTGTTGTGCATTATAACCTACAACAACATATAATAAGTCTGTATATTCTCTAAAAACAATATGAAATGCAGTTTCAAACTTAATATTATAAGAAACTTTTATTGTATCTTTATGACCTATAACATCCATTATTATTCTGTATAATAATTTTTGATCTTCAGTTCCACCAGAATAAGAACGGATAGGTTCTACATAACCACCATTATTATACTCAAACACTTCCCCATCAAAAAAGGAATTTAAACAATTTATTATTTCATCAGCATCTTCAGGATGCATGAGTTCTTCATCCAGAGTTTGGCCATTTTCTAATATTAAACTATCTCCATCAGGAAAAAGCAACATTTTTCTTCCATCAGGATCAACATAATTCATAGGCTTATTACTAACATAAGAATAAGCATGATTACTTCCAACAGGATCCACACTAGTAAACCTTCCAATATCAGAATCATAATACCTAGCACCAAAATAATGCATTCCTGATGAAGCATCTTTCTCCTTACCAGTAAAACCATACTTAGAACCATTATCAATTATTGTTTGTCCATAAGGTAGAG
>CAYZNE010000093.1:0-3360 GCA_964478955.1 uncultured Methanosarcinales archaeon | reverse complement strand
TTTTGCATAAGAGTAAGTAATTGAAACTTGTTTATAAATGTTTTTGTGGGTTTTAAGAAAATTTCATTATGAAATTATATATTGCAATTTCTTCAGGTTCTAGAACTTTATAGTCTTCTAAACTTGTTGTTGGTTCCATACATATAACTTCTGTTTTTAATCCTGGTGTCCAAAGCATCATATATCCAAAGTTTTCTGTTTCCAAAGATATTGTTTTTTCTGCAATTTCGTCAATAAACATAATTTTTTCTACAGAATTATTAAACATGTGTGCTTTACCTTGTGACTGGTTAATCATCTCTTTTAATCCTAATTTTTGTCTATTTTTCCCAACTAGGAAATAACTTTTATTTATATTATTAGGGTCAAAAATAAAACTAGGATGTGCTCCAAATTTATAATACATTTTTTCTTTAGATTTATTTTGAATATTTTGTCTAAGTGAAATACTATTATCTTTTACAAATATTCCTTGTTCTAAATTATAAGGAAGAAAATTCAGGTTTTCTGGGCCTTTTCCTTGTTTAAATCTAGGATTAGATATATTACTTCCCCCGTATTGTTGCATTAATAGTATTTGTTCTTCAGAACGATTTAATCCTGAGTCAATCCATGTTATTGCTCTTGAAATTCCATGACTCCCTAAACTATATTTATCTGCATCTGACATTCCCTCGCTGTTTTTACCAATAATTGGGAACATATAAAGCATAGAATTTGGCCAAGTCCCTGGAATTAAATCATGTTCATTTTTCATATTTTTTGGTTTTCCCCCACCATGAAAATATTCTTTATTTTTGTATTTTACACTAACAATTTGTCCTGTTAGAACATTTATCATAACTTCTAAAGAATTATTATTTAATTTTTGAATGTTTTCTTGCATACTAAGCGAGAATTCTAACAGTTATTTAAACTTTTACTTTTTCATAAGTTTATCAAGTTTATCTTCAACTGCTTTTAATCTTTTGGAAAACCTTTGCATCTCATCAACAACTATTTCATGAGGTGGTTTATGTCTGAACTTTTCAGGTATTGGTTTTCCTGCAGAAATAAATTCTATTATTTTTTTATCTTTAAGAATATAATATTTTTTGCCTGCTCTCCATTCACTTTCTATTAACCCTATTTCTACTAAGATGTTAAGATGAAAATCAGTTGTTTGTGGTTTTTTCTCTAGCTCTAAAGCTATTTCACTTAGATATTTATCTCCTTTTGATAAACTTAAGAGAATATTTTTTCTTATGTCTGAAGATAGTGCTTTATGCATAATTTGATCATATAAATGTGGTGGAAAAGGCATTTTATATTATATATTCGACTTTCATATATAAACTTTACGCTTCGAGAGTACTAGAAAACCAGAAACTTTATATATTAGTTGCACTTCCATTATTATAGAAAACCCGAAACCTTGTTAACTTGGTTTAGGAGAGGAAAATAAAATGAGAAAATATGAAAGACCATTGCCTCCACATATGGAAGCTGAAAGACCAATTCCAAGACATGAATTGCCTAGACATAGAATTGAAGATGAACCAACACATGGTGAAATAATTGAAGCAATAGAAAGATTAAACAAAAGACTTAACAGAATTGAAGATCTGGTAAGAGAATAAGTTTCTTTTATCAGATAATTTTTTATATTAACTATTATATTTCTATATTATGGACAATTACTACGACACTATTGCAGACTCTTATGATGAACTCTATAGAGAAGAGCAGTTTGAAAAAGTTAGTATTGTGAAAAAGCATATTGAGATTAAGCAGAAGTATAAACTTCTTGATGTTGGTTGTGGTAATGCTTTCTACTTAGATGGCTTTAATTGTGAATGCACAGGTATAGATCCTTCTGAAAAACTATTATCTTTATACAAAGGAAAATGTAGTGTTTTCATAGGTGAAGCAGAGAATATTCCTTTTCAGGCTGGGGAGTTTGATATAGTTACTTCTTTTACTGCAATACAAAATTTCCATAATATAAAGCAAGGTTTGAATGAAATAAAGAGAGTTGGTAAGAACATTTTTGCGCTTACATTTATCAAGAGAAGTGTGAATGCAGAACATACTCTTCGTTTAATAAAGAATATTTTTTCTGAATTTGATATTCAAGAGATAGAACATAATAAAGATATTATTTTAATCTTAAAAAAGAATTAAACTTCCTACTGCATTGACATTGTTCATTAAAACTTCTAAGTATTTATTTCTGTTTATTATGCCTTCAAGTTTGAATGCTAAGTCATTGTTTCCTAAATCGTTTCTTATCCAATCGGCGAAATCATTTTTATTGCTTTTTTCATTAACATGGTATTTGAAATTCTTTTCATCCATTTCTCTTACTAGTGTTATGAAGTGGCTCATATTTCTGATATTTGGCCAATACTTTGGTAAAAAATCTGATTTTACTAAACTATTAGTAGTTTGTTTTATTCTCATACAGTCTAGTATGCGCTTTTCATTTATAAACATTTCTAGTTATGGCTACTCAGAAGTAGTAACAATACTCATACTTTAAGAATTCTATCAATAATGCCTTTTTTACTCCAAGATTTGACTGTTTTAGTGATAATCTTAATTACATAATCAATCTCTTGCTCTTTAGTAAACCTGCTTAGAGTAAGTCTAATTGAAGAATTTGCATCTTCATCATTCAAACCTATTGCTTTCAGAACATGGCTTAAATCGTCATTATTAGCAGAACATGCTGAAGCAAGCGATGAAGAAATACCTTTATTATTAAGTCTAGCCCCTAATGAAGGAGCATCAATTCCTTTAAAACAAATATTTATGTTATTACACAATCTGTTCTCTTTTGGTCCGTTAAGTTTTGCATTATTTATCTTTAACAAGTTATTAATTAATTTATTTCTTAATTTAGTCATATATTCAACATGCTTCTTATCTATTGCTAATTCAACTGCCTTAGCAAAACCGACTATTGCAGGAATATTTTCTGTTCCGCTTCTTAACCCTAATTCATGCCCCCCACCATGTTGCCATGCTTCAATATTAGTTCCTTGTTTCACAAATAAACATCCAACACCTTTTGGTCCATGAATTTTATGAGCATTTAGAGTAATTAAATCAATATTAATCTTTTTAGTATCTAATTCTGTTTTTGTAAATGATTGACAAGCATCAGTATGAAAATAAACATTATGTTTCTTACATATATCTCCTAGTGTTTTTAAGTTTTGTATGGTTCCTATTTCATTATTTCCATGAATTATAGAAACAAGAATTGTTTTATTGTAATTTGTTGAGGTATCTGAATTACAATGACCAGAAATCTTAGGATTTCTGTGTTTGTCTGTTATTGCTTTCTCTAAATCTTCTGCAGATACAAAACCTTCT
>CAYZNE010000092.1:0-3461 GCA_964478955.1 uncultured Methanosarcinales archaeon | reverse complement strand
AATATTAACAATTTTTTTATCTTTAATCCATTCAATAGGATATAAGATTCTATCTAAACCAAGAGCAGTATATTTTTCATAAATTTTATTATTATCATTACTAATAGGAACATAAAATTTCCATATTTTATCTTTATATTCTTTTGCTAAACCAAAAACAATATCAAAAATAGATACCTCTTTTTTTATAGCTTTGTTTAACAAAGAATTACTTTTATGTTTATCAAAAACTTTTTTTCTTTCATCATTAATATCTATTTCTGCTAGGTTTAGAAGATACTTAGGAATACTATCTAATCCTATAAGAGACAATATATATTGTGTTTAAAGTTTCTTCTTCATCTTTTACATATTCTCTTATAATTATTCTTCTTTCATCATCATTCATTTCAAAACCTTTTCATTTTTATCTAAAATATGCTCATCAAGTTTTTTCTGAAGATGACTAGCTTTATGGTTAAGACGCCAAACTGTTTTATTCTGGCCATCACTAACAGTATTATTACCAAGAAAACCAATAATTCCAGAAACTAAAGAACCCATAACACCCATAGGTAACACAACATACCAGGGGTAACCACGCAAACACAAAGGAATAACAGTAAACCCAGCACCAAAAATTACTCCTGTAAGAGAATTAACTGTATAAGAATTAACTATATAACTCATGAATTTAAATATACCCCGGTAAGAGAATGCAATTTCTGAAGAATCTTTATTTATCTCACTAACACTTTCAGGTTTCCATCTTTCAAAAGTCTCAATATCAAGAGGATAAAATATTTTATCTAGACCTCTTTCATAATACTCCTTATAAAACTTTTCACCTAGATTAGAGTGAGGAAGATGAAGTTTCAGGGAATTATAGTCCTTAGATATTTCTGAAACAATATCTGAAATATTCTCTTTTCCTTCAACAAGTTTTTTTACTAAATCATTTTGTTCAGCACATTCATAAAAACTCTTTTTATACTCTTCGGCTGTAGGAACAGGTTTATTAGGATCACCAATTCCTTCAATCCCTAGTATTCTTTGATAAAGAGTTTCCATTTTACAATAGAAACCAAAAAGTATTTATATCAATTATCCACCCCTAGTAAGAGTGGTGAAAAATGCAGGAATTATTAAGGCAATTAAACTTAACACAGTATGAAATAAAAGCTTATTTAGCACTATTAAAAGCAGATAAAGTTACTGCATACCAACTAGGAAAAATAAGCAGAATTCCATCTGGAAGAATCTATGATGTTGTTGATTCCCTAGTTTCAAAAGGAATTGTATCAGTCTTACCCGGAACTCCACGATTAATAAAAGCAGTTGACCCAAGAATCTGTCTAAGCTCTTCTTGATAAAAAAGTTAGAAAATGGAAAAAAGAAGTAAATCAACTAAATCATTTAATCAAGAATCTTGAAACAAAACAAGAAAAAGACACTGTATCTCTATCAAAAGGAATAGACACATACTATCAAAATTGTATTGAGTTCTATGGAAAAGCAAAAAAAGAATTATTATTTATCGCTGGAAGATTAACTCCAGCTAAAAAAGGAATTGATGTTGTTACACCAACTAGACTTATGGTAAAAAGAGGTGTTAAAATTAAATTTATTGTTCCTATTGATAAATATAATCTAAAAATAGCTAAAAAAATAATAAGATTAGGAGTTAAAGTAAGAGATTACCCAGTTAAAAACTTTAAAATACATATTATTGATAGAACTTCAGCAATGATTACAATTGTCAATAAAAATAACTCAAATGACAGAACTTTAATAAAAATAAATCAAAAAGAGAGTGTGCAAACACTAAGACAAATGTTCTTATCCCTCTGGGAAAAGTCAAAGGAAATTGAAAAATAGTTGCAATACTCAGATATGATATTGAGAAGTAGAACTAAGACTTAACTATTTTACAACTTTTATACTGTTAATAGTGCTATAATTAATATTGCTACCCCAAAACCAGCCAATAGCTATAGAAAAAGGCTTAATAAGAGGAAAACTATTCACTTTACATGACCTAATATCTAAATATTTTTCCTTTGCTTTAAAAAAATAACCTTTTATTTCCTTAATTCCACCATCATCCAGATTGCAAGATACTTCCACTTTATCATATCTAGAAAGATTATCAACAATCTCGACTAAGTTTCTATTTAAGCAAAGATATTTGTCACTCATAAACTTTAGAATTCAATAGAATTATTTAAACCTTTGCTTTATTAAGCAAACTTTATATATTAATATTAATCTTATAAAAACTATGCAAACAAAAAACATAATCAGCAGAGCACTAGAACTGTTTCCTGAGAAAAAGGAAGCAAGGCATATTGAGATAAAGTTCTCCAGAGCATTTAAAGGATATAATGCAAACTGCACATACACCACACATAAAATCCAATTTCGTCTAAGTTATGAGTGGAAAGATGTTAGTGAAGAAATACTAATTGGGTTATTACAAGAACTCTTTAACAGAGTTTACAAAAAGAAGAAACATTCTTACAACATTGAGTTATATAATAATTTTATTAAGAAATCAACTTCTTATACAAAAGTAAAACAAACTAATCCTGAACTAAAACAATGTTTTGACAGAGTCAATAAAGAATACTTTAATGAAATGATTGACACACCGAACTTAGTTTGGTCTCCCCCCTCACTTAGCAAACTTGGGAGTTATGATTTTATGACAAACACAATTGCAATCAGCAAAGTTCTTACTGAAGAAGAATATTTGCTTGACTATGTTATGTATCATGAAATTCTGCATAAGAAAATGAAGTATGCAAATTCTAAAGGTAACAAAAGGTATCACACTAAAGAGTTTAAAGCTAAAGAAAAAGCTTTCAAAGTTCCAAATGTTGAGAAGAAGCTTGAAGACTTCTTAAAAAAGAAAAAGTTAAAAAGGTTGTTTAGTTTCAAAAGATAGAAAGATTTATATATTAGTGTTAAAGTATATTAACATATGTTAAAAATAATTAACAATCTTAAACCTTTTTTCAAAGATAACTACAGAAAGATAAATGTGAGAGAATATTCTAGAATAAATAAGGTGAGTCCTCCAACTGCATCAAAATTATTAGAAGAATACTATAAACAAAAGTTACTAGAAAAAGAAAAATTCAAAAATTATATATTTTATTCTGCAAACATCAATAATAAAACCTTTATTGACTTAAGCAGAATCTACTGGGATAAAGAAATAAAAAGAATTGGATTAATTGAATTTCTTAATAAAAAGTTTCTTCAACCAGTTATTATATTATTTGGTTCATTTTCTAAAGCTGAGATAAATAAGAATTCAGACATAGATATTGCTATTTTTGCATTTCCGAAGAAATCCATAAATCTTTCAGGATTTGAACAGAAAGTTAAAAGAAAAATACAAATTTTCCAGTTTAAAGACATAGAATCAATTAAGAATAAAGAATTATTAGGAAACATTCTTGAAGGGTATTTATTGT
>CAYZNE010000091.1:0-3608 GCA_964478955.1 uncultured Methanosarcinales archaeon | reverse complement strand
TGCCATTACACTAATTTTTAATTTAATCTTTGTTGGATTCACAACATACTTATTATTTTTTAATAAACTAACTATTACTAATATAATTGTCTCTCTGGTTTTTGCAGTTCTTATGGCAGGAACTGATCCTGCAAGTGTTTTTATACTCTTCAAAAAAAAGACAAGCAAAGTATTTGAATTTCTAAAAATAGAAGCAATAGTAAATACACCTATAGTTGTTATAATACCATTTATTTTGCTCGAGTTTGTAACTGGGGGAGAAGCTGTTTCAGTACTTGCTCAGGTAGGACCATTTCTTCAACAAATTGTTACAGGTGTTGGAACAGGAATAGTTATTGGCATTATAATTTTTAAGATAATGAAAAAAACATATTCTGAACAATATAGTGCAATTGCTTTGCTAACAGCAACACTAATAACTTATATTATTGCTGAAAATCTTGGGGGAAATGGGGTTCTTGCAGTTGCAACACTTGGATTATTATTTGGAAATATGTATGTTAAAAAGAAAACAAGATTAAGTGAATTCAGTTCAATTCTTTCTACTTCTCTTGAGATATTAGTATTTGTTTTAATTGGAGTAGTCATACAAATACCTTGGGAAGCCTGGTTCTTTGTTAAATCAATAGTCTTATTTTTTATTCTAATTTTATGTAGATACTTATCCCTTAAAATTTCTCTAGGAAAAGATTTAACTAAGAAAGAGCTTATATTTATGACATTAAATATGCCAAAAGGTATTGCAATAGCTACAGTAATATTTAGTATAGCACTAATTGATGTAAGTGGGATTTCAATGCTTGTCAATCTTACACTAATAACTATGATTTACTCATTGATTGTATCAACATTTATGACTTGGTCAGCAAAATCATTTATTGAACTTACTGAAATAGAAGAAGTAGAATCAATAAATGAACAGAAAAAAATTAATTTTATTAAAACACCTAACAATAAATTAATAAAAAAAGCAGGTAAGAAATCTGTTTAGACTTTTATTCTTACACCATCTTTTAGAATTTTTATTGTTTCAGACTTAAATCCCAACTGCATACACAAATCTTTCATTGCAAGAGACTTCTTTTTATTTCCATGTGCAGGCAGAACAAACTTAGGTTTTACAAGTTCAACAAGATCTCTTAAATCTTCTCTTCCAGCATGTCCAGAAACATGAACATCTCTGAAAATCCTAACCTTATGCTTGCTTAGCTCTTTTTCAAGTTTTTCACGATTAATAAAATTCTGTTCTACAGGAATTATTGATGAAGAGAATATAACATGATCTCCAGGATGAAATTTCAGCCAATTTCTGGTTACAAGTTTTCCAAGAACTGCTTTAGGCTCGCCCTGGTGACCTGTTACCACAAAAAGATATTTTTCAGGGTGACTTGCTTTAGCAAAAAACCTTTTTATTTGTGAACCATAAGTTACAATTTGACACTGCTTTGAGAAATTAACCAGGCCAATGTTTTCTGCAGCCTTAACGTATTTTGTTAGAGATCTCCCCATAAGAACTATCTTACGATTTAACCTCTTACCAAGCGAAATTATACTCTGTAAACGGGCAATATGACTTGAGAATGTTGTCACAACAACAACCTTTCCTTTAGAATTAGTTCCTAAAAGAACATCCTTGAGCATCTCTTTTGCTATTCCTTCACTTGGAGTTTTCCTAGGGTCATCTGCATAAAGAGAGTCAACAATTAATGCCTTCAAATTTTTACTCTTACCTATTTTTTCAAGAGATTTGTAATTTGGTTTGTCTCCAAGTGTTGGATTGTTATCAAACTTAAAATCATTAGCATAGAGAACATCACCATACTTTGTCTTAACAAGAATCATAACAGTCTGCGGAACAGAGTGAGTCATACTAATAAATTCTATGTTAAAATTATCTGAAACCCTAAACTTGCTATTAGTAGGTTTAACTATTAGCTTATTATTTATACGTATTTTTTCATCTTCAAGTATTGCCCTTAGAACCTCAAGGCTGTATGCAGAACCATAAATCGGTGCATTAAATCGATCTGCTAGAAAAGGTATTGCACCTATATGATCAAGATGAGCATGTGTAACTAATATTCCCTTGACTTTTGGCCAAAGATTTTTTATCTTGTTTATATTTGGAACTGCATCGTGTTTAATAAGATCTTCACCACTCATTGCATTCCGCATATCTTCGTCTTCAGTAAAATTGATATAATTTTCCATATGCAATCCCATATCAAGCAAGATTGCTTCATTATTTACAACAATTGCAGTACAGTTTCTTCCTATTTCAGAATGACCCCCAACTGCAATAATTTCTATATGTTTAGTTTCCATTTTAATCTTAAGAATAAGAAGGGGATTTAAAAAATTTCCTAAAAATCAAATAAAAAAATGCTCAATAACACTAAGTTATTGGCACCGACAAATCGGAATAAAAAAATTAATTCTTATCAGATTTCTTCTTATGATGCTTTTTGTTACCTGCAAAGATTATCACCAAAGCAAGAATAACAAATAACCCTATTAATACAATCATAAATATTGAAAGACCTGAAAGCTTTCTTATTATCAATTGAGGTATAGTTTCATCTTGTTCTTCTTCAATCTCTTTTTGTTCATCATCTGACTCATTAACAGCAACTTCTTCTGTTATATTATTAGTAACAACTTCAGGTAATTGCTCCTCTGGTACAGGCATTAATTCATGTAGATATGTTACTGTTAGGTTCGCGCTTTGATTATAAATATTATTCAATAAAACAGAAATATCATAATAATTATCTTCAGTCACATCAAACTTATACAGGTCTCCAACACTAAAAATTTGTTGTTGAGTAGTTGAAGACACATTAATAGTTGCAGTTGTTGAAGTAACTGCAACAGCACCTACCTGATGGGTTTCACCGCCAATAGTAACTCTTATTCTGTGTCCTTCATCAAGTAATTGCGTATACCCTGCTTCAAAATCTACATCATCAACAGTATAAGTTTTACTCCAAAATGAAGTTGTTCCTCCTGTTCCAGTAGAAGAAGGATCATCAGGGTCAACAGGATCATCACCATCACCTTCTGTTACACCAAAGACAGAGAAACCAACAGATGTTGGAATATAACAAACTGTTGAGTCAGTGTTAAATGTACAATTTATATCTGACATATCAAGTTCAACACACCTATCATCAGTTAAATCTATAACATCATCTGGGCAGTGAATAAGTTGTCCATCAGTTCCTGCAGGTAATCCAACTGGAATTTGGATTCTTATGTAGTCAACACCTAATCTTTGTGCTAACTCAACCCATTTATCTGAATCCATTCCAACAAGAGCATCTCCTCCTGTAGTATCATTAACAATAAATGTATCAGTAATATCTAAAGTTAATGCTTTTAACAAATCTGCACCAATAAAGTCAATACTCCATGTATCAGTTGCATTAAGATTTGTAAACCTTATGTTAACATTTCTTCCAACACTATCATTTATTAGAATTCCGTTAGCACCTTCAATACTATCACTAAAATCACCATCACAATTTAAGTCAAATAATACTACAACTTTTCCAAGATAAGTTGTAATATCATTTTCTGGTGATGGAAGATCAAATCCAATAACATAA
>CAYZNE010000090.1:0-3726 GCA_964478955.1 uncultured Methanosarcinales archaeon | reverse complement strand
AAATACCTAAAGATAAAATAGTTATAATTTGTCCGGGAAATCATGATTATGGAAGAATGGCAGAACCACAACTTCCATTAACAAATGAATACTCTGCTTCTTTATCAAAATTAAAAAATGTTATTCAAGTTTCAAATCCTTCATTTATTAATTTTGCAAAAACAGATAATTTCCCTGGATTTAATTTAATTTTATATCATGGTGGATCTTTAATTTATTATTCTGAAAATGTTCCCTCAATAAGAAGAGCTGGTGGACAAAAAGCAGTAAACCAAACAATGAAGTTTTTATTACAGAGAAGACATCTTGCACCAACTCATGGTTCAACATTATATATCCCTGATCCTGCAAAAGATTTTCTTTTTATTGACACAATACCTGATTTTTTTATTACAGGACATATTCACAGAGCAAATGTTGATTCCTATAGAAATATAACCACAATAAATGCCTCTTGTTGGACAGGAAAAACAGAGGATCAAGTAAAAAGAGGTCTTGAACCACAACCTGCAAAACTTCCCATAGTAAATCTTCATACAAGACAAGTAAAAATAGTTAATTTCCTATCTGAAAAACATAAAGGAGTTATGAAAAAACAATAAAATGGCAATGATTTGTTCAAAACCAATGCAGAAATATTTTGATTCTTTAATTATTTATACAAATAAAGCATATAAATTGGCACAAGAATGTAGAAAGCAAGGATATGATCCTCGTGATTATGTTGAAGTTTCTCTTGCAAAAAATGCTGCAGAAAGAGTGGTTGGATTAATTAGTATTATTGCACCACAAATAAAAGGTTCTGGTGTAACAAAAAGAATTGTTAATTTAGAACAAAAATATGGTGTTTCAGATTGGAGAGTTGCATTTATAATTGCTCATGAAATTGCACAACAAAAATATTGTAAATTTAAAGATGAGTTGGAGGCTATTCAGGTTGGTGTTAAAACAGGGTTTGCTTATGTAACTCAAGGAATTGTTTCTAGTCCTTTAGAAGGATTAACTAAAATAGAATTAGTTGATAGACAAGATGGTCAAGGAACTTATTTTAGATTGAGTTATGCAGGACCAATTAGAAGTGCTGGAGGAACAATGGGTTCTGTTTCTGTTCTTATTGCAGATTATGTTAGAAAAAAAATGGGTTACGTTGCATATGACCCAAC
Organism: uncultured Methanosarcinales archaeon; assembly: GCA_964478955.1. Taxonomy (GTDB): domain Archaea; phylum Nanobdellota; class Nanobdellia; order Woesearchaeales; family CAYZNE01; genus CAYZNE01. Next base: position 2,563 of record CAYZNE010000090.1, on the reverse strand, counting down.
TGAAAAAGAAGCCAATAGAATCTTTGCTGAATGGGAAGATTATAATAGTTATATTACTAACCTTCAATATTTTCCTTCTAAAGAAGAAGGTGTATTTTTAGGTAGAAATATCCCTGTTCAATTAATTGGTGAACCGTCAGAGAGATATGAATTAAGTAGTGCATTACTTAAGGATTTACCAAGAGTTCCCTCAAATATTTTAAGTTCTGGTTTTTCTTTAATAACTGCTGAATGTCTTTCTTTAAAAGCGCCAAAACTTTGGAAGCAATTATCTAAATGGGGTAAAGAATTTGATATGGAGCAATGGAATTTTCTAGAGGAATTTATTGAAATACAAAAAAAGTCTAAAGCCCTAGGGCAAAAAGCAGAAGAACATGGCTCTGAAAAAATAACACCTAACTTTACTTATGTAAAAGATATTGTTGCAGGAAGACCTGTTCTTGGTTATCCTATGAAACCAGGTGCATTTAGATTGAGATATGGTCGTGCAAGAGTTTCTGGTTATTCTGCACAGGCAATTAGTCCTGCATCTATGCAAGTTTTAAATGGTTTTGTTGCACTAGGAACTCAACTTAAAGTTGAAAGACCAGGTAAGGGAACTGCGGTTATGTCAACAGATTATATTGATGGGCCTATTGTAAAATTAAAAGATGGTTCTGTTTTGTTTTTAGAAACTGAAGAACAGGCAAAAGAAGTAAATAAAGATGTTGAAGAAATTTTATTTAATGGTGATATTTTAGTTAATTATGGTGATTTTCTGGATAGGGCCCATATACTTGCACCTGCAGGTTATTGTCAAGAGTTTTGGATTTTAGAATTTGAAAAAAAAGTTGTAGAATTATTTGGTTCTATGGATTTTGATAAGCTTTCAGGTTTATTAAATATATCTGCTAACTCTTTAAAGAAATTATTTGATGATCCTATTAAAACAAAAATAAGTGCAAGAGCGGCATTCAAAATATCTAGGATTTTAGATATTCCATTACACCCAAGATATGATTTTTATTGGTCGACAATTTCAAAAGATGATTTAATAAATCTTTTTAGTTTGGTGCAAAAATTAAGAATAGAAGAAGATGAAACTCATGAAATAAAATCAGTTATTTTTTCTTTGGTCGATAAAGCTTTTATGAAAGGTAAAAGAACTTTAGAAATATTAGGTATTCCACACCTATTTGTTAACAATGAATATGTTGTTTTAGATAAAAATTATGGTTATGCTTTGTTAGAAGTTTTAAATATTTCTTCAAAAGAAGATTATGTTTTTCTTCTCAAAGAACTTGCAAAAGAGCTAGATGAAAATTTTTCTGCTTTAAGTTTTGTAAATAAAATTTCTCATGTGTTTCTAAGAGATAAAGCAGGTATTTTTATAGGTTCAAGAATGGGAAGGCCTGAAAAGGCAAAGATGAGAAAATTAAAAGGAACTCCTCATGGACTTTTTCCAATTGGAAAAGAAGGTGGAAAGCTTAGAAGTTTTCAATCGGCAATGAATAAAAATATAGTAACTGCTGAATTCCATATTTTTTGGTGTGATACATGTAAAAGAGAAACTATTTTTGGTGTTTGTGAAAAATGTGGGAAGAAATGTAAAACTTTTGATTTGGATTCTAAAGATGATGATAAAAAAAAATTTCCTGAAACTTTTAAGCCAGTTAAAAGATCACAAATTCCAGTAAGAGATTATGTTGAATTATTTAGAAAAAAAATAGGATTTAGGATGATACCCGATCTTATTAAGGGTGTTAGAGGAACATTTCATGATGATCACTACTGTGAACATATTTCCAAAGCTCTATTGAGGGCAAAGCACAAAATTTATGTTAATAAAGATGGGACAACGAGATATGATTGCTCTGAAATGTCATTGACACATTTTAAGCCAAAAGAGATTATGGTTTCTATAGAAAAACTTATTGGGTTAGGTTATGAAAAAGATATTTATGGTAATCAGCTAGTTGATGATAATCAAATATTAGAATTAAAAGCTCAAGATATTGTAATCCCTGCATGTCCTGATTCTCCAGAAGATGAAAGTAATAAGGTTTTGTTTAAGGTAGCAAAATTTATTGATGAGCTAATGAAAAAATTGTATAACGCTAAACCATTTTATAATTTGAAAGATATGGATGATTTGGTTGGCCATTTAATTGTAGGATTAGCACCACACACATCTGCAGGAATTGTAGGAAGAATAATTGGTTTTAGTAAAACTCAGACATTTTTAGCACACCCACTTTATCATGCTGCAATGAGAAGAGATTGTTTTACTTATAACACTTTAATTCCTATTAAGAAAGGTTCTGCTTGGGAAGTGATTGAATTAGGAAAAGTTGTTGAAGATTTAAACCCTATCGAGGTTGTTGATAATTATGGAACAAAGGAAATTAAAGTTAAAGGTTATAAAACTTTAGGTTTGAAGAATAATAAAATTTGTGAGGTTAATATAAATAATTTTACTAAGCATTCACCAAGAAAAATAATTGAAATAAAAACAAAATTAGGAAGAGAAATTAAGACTACTATTGAACATAAACATATTATTTTTGACAAGAAAAATTCTAAA
>CAYZNE010000089.1:0-3835 GCA_964478955.1 uncultured Methanosarcinales archaeon | reverse complement strand
GAGTTTTTGCAGAAACTGGCTGATGAGTGCAAATTACGGGGGTTTAGCAGACAAACCTTGAAGGTTTATTCTTATTGGTCTGGTAAATATTTGGATTTTGTGATTAGGAATAGGTTTAATCTAGGAAACCATGGTGTTAGATATTATTTCTTGAGTTTAAGTTTAAGTGTAAATTCTTCTAGATTGTGTTATGCTGCAATCAGATTCTTTTTTGCAAATGTCCTAAATAATCCTTTTGCTCTTGATGAAATTCCTATCAAAAAGAAAGAAAAGACTTTGCCTAAAGTTTTATCTAAGCAACAAATTAGATTATTGTTGAGTGAAACTAAAAATCTTAAGCATAAATTAATTATTAAAATGCTTTATTCAACTGGTTTGAGATTGCAGGAATTAATTAATCTCAAAAGAGTAGATATTGATTTTGATAATAATACTTTATTAATTAGCAAAGGTAAAGGTAAAAAAGATAGGATTACAATTATTTCTGAGAATATTAAATTAGATTTACTAAAATATTATAGTTTATACTCTTTCAAAACAGAATATGTTTTTGAGGGTAGAAAAAATAAATATTCTAAAAAGTCAGTGCAACTAATTTTACATAATGCAAGTAAAAAATTAAAGTTTAAGATTCATCCACATATGTTAAGGCACTCTTTTGCAACTCATTTATTAGAACAAGGAACAGACATAAGAATTATTCAGAAACTTCTTGGTCATTCTGATCTTAATACAACAGAAATTTATACAAAGGTTGCAAATAAAGATTTGAAGAAAATAAAAAATCCTTTAGACTTTATTTAAATCTCTTTTTTCTGGTGAATAGCATTGGGTGCAGCTCCCCCATGCCATGTGAATCTTGGTCTGATTCTCATTGGATACATTTTTTCATTTGTATCATCAAAGATGATTGCAGCACCCTTAACTCTGGGAAGATTATCAAGTTCTTCTGTTAAACCTTTTCTCATATAAGATTGCATAAGCATTCCAAGTGCATCTGTATCCATTTTTGCAGTTATTCTATGAGAAATAACAATATCTGATTGTGTCATGACATCAGTATGAATTTTTCCAGGCTGTTGTGTTGCAAGAATCAAAGATATTCCTGGTTGTCTGCCCTCTCTCATTACTGTTACCAGAGGGTCTGTTGCAAGAGTCTTGCCTTTTACAGGAAGAAACTCGTGAGCTTCATCTATGACTAGCCAAACTAGAGGCATAGCTTTTTTTGCTTTGTCTTCAGAACCAAAAAAATTCATTTGTCTGTCTATTTCATTAAATTCTTCTGTTTTTCTTGCAGTCATTCTCTGAATAAACAGTTTTTCTGCAACTAAACCAATAACTAAGTTTTTGATATTCCAAGAGTTAGGAACAGTTGCATAACAAGACACATCTAAAATAGTTATCTGTCCTGGTTTTATTAATTCAGATAGTTTTGTTCCATCTTCATCAAATAAACCCCAGGGTTTTGTGTTTAGGAAAAGGTTTTTCGCATTGCCTTTTGTGATGTCTGCATAATCACTATCTTTAATTTTTTCAAGAATTTCTTTTATAGAATAATCATCAGTATCTTCTTTAAGATTGTTAATAATATCACTTATTAAAACTCCCACATCACTTGTTTGTTCAACCCCGAGTGTCATACACCAGTTGTTTGCAGATAATTCAGATGGTTTTATTGAGAAAGGAAAATCAGTTGGAATTCCTTGTTTTTTGAATTTGTCATAGTGTCCTGTTGGAGTAAATATCTGGACATCAAGAGCTTTTGGTTCTAATTTCCAATCTCTTAATAACTCTATATCTTCTTTATTAGGATATTTCATTGTCCAATAGATTCCCATTGTGTCTAATAATATTATGGAAAGATTTTGTTTTATTTCATGAGGAAGATCAGCCATTCCCTCTGCAATCACACCCATGGTGTAAGACTTTCCTCCGCCCCTTTTACCACAAATAAAAACAACGTGCGCTCCTGCAATGTCCATTAGAATGTTGTTAGAAAGAGTATGGTCTCTACCCATCTTAATATAATGTTTCCCTATGAGAACTGTGCCTTTCTCACCAAACTTTTTTCTGTCTCTTTGGTTTCTACCAACAATAATATCCTGCATATTTACTATATTAAGATTAATTGTTTAAAAAACTTCTTGATTTTAATTGGCTTAGAAGTAACACGCATGTTGTTTTATTGTATTTTCTTTTTTAATATGACCACCCCATCTTTTGCCTCCTTTTTTTTGTACAAATTTAGATGGACATACTCCTACTACTTTGTATAATGTTAGTTCTTCTGGTCTAGGGAAATAATTTTTAGAGTGTTTTATAATAAATTCTTTTATTAGCTCTTCTGGAGATTTATTTTTACTTGAGAATTTTTCTCTTATCATTTCATCATTTATTAGCATATTCATTGCTATTCTTAAAATAGGAGCATAATTATATTTCCCATTTTGATCAAAATATTTAACTAATGTTGTAAGATTATTATCTGTGTTTGCATTAATTATTATCTTTTTTTCATTGTAATATGCTGTCCGATTTCCAGTAATTTCAAAATATTTAAATACATGGAAATCTTCAAATGAATTAACTCTAATAATTTTAATAGTTTCTTCTTCTGGTTCTTCCACAGATGTAAACCCTGAGATAATATTCTCATTACCAACAACATAATTATAAAGTTTTAAAATTGCAGCTGCAGCAACAATATAAGGATACATTTTTGGGTTGCTTTTTGGTTCTACAAAAAAATCCAAATTATAGCGCGGATGTGTTTTTAGGAAACCTGTTAGAAATCTCATACAATCATCTAAGTTTTGCTCTAATAGTTCAAGATTATTTATTTTAAATAACTCACTTTTATCCTCTTTTTTATAGAATTTTTCTTTTGAACACTCAATAATCTTTATTAAATTCTTTTTACTTGTGTTGCTTCCCATAGATTGAGAGAAATGAAAATATACTTATAAGCTTTACCTTTGATTTATAAGTTAAAGTTATTGTTTAACCGAATAGTTTTTATACTTTAAATGATTCCTCTCTTTATGCCAAAACCAAATGATGAAAGGAAACTTTTAGAAGATAAACTCAGAGATTTGATGAAGTTTACTGATGAGCAAGTAAAAAGGACTATTCTAAAAAATGTTAAACCAGTAATTCATGATGTACTATTGGGTTATTGGAAACTGCCAGAAGTTAGGGATACTGCTATTAAGTTCTTATTTGAAGAAGGAATAATTTCTCATCCTTTAGAGAATGTATATGAATATTTACAAAGTTTAACTCTTGATTCTTCTGAGCCACGCGGGGTGCATCTTTTACCATTAATGGGGCTTGCAAATCTTATGAGGGCATATCTTGTCGAGCAAGAAAGGTATGAGTTAAAAAGAACATAAGTTTAAATATTCTACTGTCTATTTCCTTAGAAGCGAATAATTTTTATATCTTTATTTTTTATTTATCTTTATGGGCATAATAACTCTAATAACTCTGTTTGTAACAATGATTGTGCAAGTTATAATTCCTCCAATACCTGCAGAACTAATAGTTATTGCATCTGGGAAATTAAATGGGATTCTGTTGACAACTCTTTTTGCAGGTGCAGGGTTGTTTGTTGGGAGTATTCTTGTCTATTATATTGGTTTTTACATTCATAATCGTTTTGATAAATTCTTCAAGAAGAAAAAAGTAAAAAAGATTATAGATAATTTGAGAAAACATGAAACTTTACTTTTGATTATCAGAGTTTTACCATATAATCCTTCTGATATAATATCTTATGTTTCTGGAATAATAAAAGTTGAACAAAAGAAGTTTTTTGCAATAACTTTTTTTACTG
>CAYZNE010000088.1:0-3943 GCA_964478955.1 uncultured Methanosarcinales archaeon | reverse complement strand
CATTTTTGAAGAACTGCTTCAGCAGCACCTTTCAAATATGCTGTCTGTATTTTTTTACCATTTAACTTTTCTTGATTAACAGTTATCATAAATTTTTCAAAAGGATTAAAAGGAACTTCATATATTCTTTTATTATCTTCACACAGAACTTTATCATCAAAACCTGCACTTTTAGCTAGAGCTAATATTGACCCTTCTGTAGACTCTCCTGATAAAGTCCACTCATTAGATTTAAATAAAAGTTGAGCATTATTACAAAGAATACCTGTCTTAAAAAAGTTATTATATTTTTTAAAATTATTATTATTAAATTGTTTATTTTTTAAAGTGAAAATACTTGAAGGAACATAACCTTTTCCTTTTACATCTAACTCTAGGGCATCAGCAAAGAATATTCTTTCTACAAACATTTTATTTTCTGTTAAAGTTCCTGTTTTATCAGTACAAATAACAGTAGTTGTTCCCAATGTTTCTACAGAACTTAAATCCTTTACTATTGCCCTCTTCTTAGCCATTCTTTTTACACCATTAGAAAGAGCCATTGTTAAAGCTAAAGGAAAACTTTCAGGTATACCAGATACTGCAACTGCCCCAACAAGAATTAAAGCTTCAAATATTCCAACATTTTTACTGAGTAATAAAATCATAAGAAAAGCGCAAGCAGAAATAACTAAATAGGCAATTCGCTTACTCATAACATCTATTTGTCTTTGTATTGGGCTTTTTTTATATCCAATTTGTTTTAAAGTCATAGAAATCTTTCCAATCTCAGATTCTAAACCGGTTGCAACAACAACACCCAGACCATGACCACTTGTAATACTTGTTCCAGCAAAAACCATATTATCTTGATCGCTTACAAGAACCCCCTGCTTATCTATTCTATTAATACGTTTGTATTTCTGATCAGATTCCCCTGTTAAAATTGATTCATCAACAGCCAGAGTATTACTTTCAATAACCCTCATATCTGCAGGTACAAGCATTCCTCTTTCTAAATTAACAATATCTCCTTTCACAAGATTTTCTTTTGATATCTTACACTTTTTTCCATTACGTATTACTACAACATCACTAACTGTCAGTAAAGATAGAGCTTCTAAAGATTTTCCTGCATGATACTCCTGAATAAAACCAAAAAAACCAGTAAAAAGAATTATAACACAAATAACAATAAACTCAACTAAATGGTTAGATAGAATTGATATAACCGCACTACCAATAAGAATGTAAATTAATAGAGAATTAAAATTCCTTAGAAATAATTTTAGAGTTTTGTTTTTCTCTTCTTCAGCAATTTTGTTTGGACCACAAGTTTTAAATCTTAATGAAGCTTCAGTTTCATCTAAACCTTTTTTAAGAGATTTAACTTCTGTTAAAACTTCATCTACAGATTTTAAATACCAACAACATTCATTTGCTGGGTTTTGTTTATTATTTTTATTCAAACATATCCCCTTTATAGTATATATTAATAGTAAATCAATTTAAAAAGTTAATCTTAATTAAACAGAAGCTGAAAAGAATACTATCAACATGAATCATCTGTGTCTATGATGTTTTGGATGTTCATGCCCTTGACTTTTTCTATCTTGCAGATATTCAAGATGAACAATCTTTTGCTCTAAAAACTTATTAACATTAAATCCATACTTCTCGATTAATGTAGATGCATGATGCCCACCTAAAAAATGAGGCATAATAACATATGTTGCACCTTGATTATATAGCTTCATTGCTTCATCAATTTGATGAGAAATAACTATAATTATTGCTTTATTATTAACCTCTCTAATTTTATTAATTAACACTACATTTGTGTCAAAATCAGGTATTGTTGAATATACCATTTTAACCCCTTTTAGATTTAGTTCATTTAATAATTCAAAATCACTAGCATCACCATATCTACAATCAACTCCTTCTTTTGCTAAGTTAATTATTGTTTCAGGGTCATAATCTACAATCAAGAACTTTTTTCTTGTTTTCTTAAAAGATTTTAATAAATCATAGCCGATCCTGTTATAACCAAAAAGAATTATTTTATAGTCTTCATTTTCATGATATTTATGTTCATCTATTTTGTGACCTTTCTTTTCAAATATCTTCAAATATTTTGATAAAAAAGAATATAATTTATTTGAATGAATTATCATGTATGATGAACCTGCAATAGTTATTAGACCAATAATAGTTACTATAGATAATATTTCATTTGATAAATGACCAATTTTTACACCTAATGCAATAAGTATTAATGAAAACTCACTAATTTGAGCAACAGTCAAACCGGCCATAAAACTATTTCTTTTAGTATAACCCAAAATCCCCATTAAAGTCATTACAATTAAAGGATTTCCAATTAAAATAAACACAGAAAGAAAAATTATTGGGTAAATAAATTTAGCCATATTTGTAAAAACCATTTGAGAACCCAATAATACAAAGAACAATATAACAAAAAAGTCTCTGAGGGGCCTCATCTTAGAACTAATTTCATATCTATAAGGAGATAGGGACAAAGTAATACCTGCAAGTAATGCTCCTATTTCCATTGAAAAATTTAAAGAATAAAATATTGCAGATAATATGAAACACCAACTAATTGAGAATAATAGTAATAACTCTTGAGATTTAGCAATTGCTTTTGTTATTTTAGGCAATACATAAATGCCAAATATGAATACTGCTGTTAAAAGCCCTATTCCAATTGTTATAGTTCTATAAATTAAACTACCAACTTGAATACCTTCAGGAACTGAAGATATAACCATTAAGATAAGCATTGCAATAATGTCCTGAACAATTAAAAATCCTATAGAAATCTTACCATACAAAGTTCCCATAGCAGATTTATCAGATAAAAGCTTCATAATAATAATGGTGCTACTAAAAGTTAGGGCAATGGCAATATAAATTGAGGTAATCAAAGAAAAATCTAATAACCTACAAATAGCAAAACCAACAACTGAAGTAAAAATCACCTGACCTATGCCTGTAATCAAAGAAACTTTACCAACATCTTTTATAACTTTAGGATTTAAATTTAGCCCAACAATAAAAAGAAGCAAGGCTATGCCCATGTGGGCAAATACCCCTATTGTCCCAGTTGAAGTAGCAATATTCAAAAGATAAGGGCCAACAATTATCCCACTAAGAATATAACCTATTATCAAAGGCTGTTTTAATAATCTCATAATAAAAGCAATTAAAACAGTAATTCCAATAATAATCCCTAATTCAATTAATATTTCCATTTTAGATTAATATTCTTGTAATAAGTTGAGAACACTACTAGGAGTTACAACCCCAACAACTTTTTTATTTTTGTCTAAAACAGGAATATAATGAAATCCTTCATTATAAATTAATTTAATAACCTTATTTATTGGAGTATCTTTATTAACTGTAGATTTATGTTTGTTTATTAGTTCTTTAGCAAACTTAAATAAAAATTCTCTTCTATAACCAACATTTAGTTTTTTAGTTAAAGGCTCATTATTAATCTGATTCATAAAAAATTTAATTAAATCTTCATTACTAATTTCTCCAAGAAATTTCTTTTCTTTTGTTACAACAACACAAACATTAGTATCTTCTCTTTTTAGTTTCTTTATTATTTTTTTAGCATTATCATTAGGATAAAGAAATACTGGCTTAATCATTGCATCTTTTGCAACAAGGGTGATAACTTCAGAACTAGAAACCATCAAGGACGTATTTGCTCTGAATTTTTTTAAGCCTAGTTTATCTTTCATAAGTATCACCTCAGTAATAAGAGTAATATAGAATAATTACTTTTTAAATTAAGAATATAAATTAAGGAAAAACAAGGTAAAAAAAGAGTAAATTAGTTAAGCATAGAATTTCCTTTGTCTGTAAGAACAATATATTTATGATTACCTTTTATTTCAATAGAGATATAGTTTAAATCTAAAAGATT
>CAYZNE010000087.1:0-4114 GCA_964478955.1 uncultured Methanosarcinales archaeon | reverse complement strand
AATTATTAGAGCAAAAAACAAATTTTGGCCCATATTGCAAGTATATACTAAAATAAAACATAATCCAAATGCAAAGATATTAAGTGCAAATCTTAACAATAATTCTTGTTTATTACAGATTAATAAATATAAATTTGATATAAGTAATTAAAATGAAACCTCCCAAACCAAAAGGCATTGATTTTAACAAAGAAGAAATAAAGAACGCTTTAGTTAATAATCATCCATTAATGTTAATGCTCGATTTTAGTCAAAAATGTAATCTTAGTTGTAAATATTGTTTTAATGCAAACAATAAGGCCAGAGAAACAAAAGATGAACTTAATTACCAAAATTATATTGATATAATCAATCAAGCTGCAAACTTTGAAATAAAAACAATTTTTATTCCTGGTTCAGGAGAGCCAACAATAGATAATAATTTCTGGAAAGTATTACCATTAATTCATAAATTAAATATCACCCCAATTATGTTTACTAATGATTATACTTTAACTAAAAAACAAATAGAAAGATTATATGAAAACAATACTACTATTGGTTTAAAGTTAAATAGTTTTAATTCTGAAACGCAAAATTGGCTCGTTGATAGGATAGGATATGCAAAAAGAAGAGATATGACTCTAAGTTTGTTGATTAAACAAGGATTTAACAAAACTGATCCAACAAGACTTTGGCTTGACACTTTAGTTTGCAAACAAAACTTTAATGAAATTAAAGACATTTTTATTTATGCAAGAAAGAATAACTTGTGGCCAGGAATCAATACTTTATTTCATATGGGTTCAGGAAATAAGAAAGAAGTTAAAGAAGAGCTAGATGTTCCTATAGATAATATTAAAAAACTTTGGCATGAACTTTCAAAGTTTGACAAAAAAGAATATGGTTATGAATGGGCTCCAAGACCGCCTTATATTGCGTGGGATTGTAATTTTTACTATTTTAGCATGTATATCAATAACAAAGGCAATGTATCAAAATGCCTTGGATCACCGATTATTGGATTAATTTTAGACGATAATCAAAAAGTCAAAAAAGATATTCTAAAAACTTATTGGAACTCCAAAAAGATGAAAAAACTTACTTGTATTGATTACAACAAAAATAAAATGGATAATAATTCTTATGGTTGCCCATGTAGAAGAGCATTGAAATATGGAGAAGATAGTACCTTTATCTTAAACCCTAAAGATAATATCTGGAAAAGCAATATTTAACACTATTGAAAATGAACTTAGAATATAAAAATGAAAAGGATGAAGAATTTACCAAAAAGCTTTTTAATATCTTACAAACTTGTCATGACCCAAAAATTGCAAAAATTAGGGATAAACTGTTTAATGCAGAGTTTAAATATTTTAGAAACAACATTCAGGATAAGATGGTTCTTGATGTTGGTTGTGGCTTAGGACATGAAGCTTTTGAACTAGCAAAACACAATTTGCATGTTACTGCTTTTGACATAAACACTACCTTTGTAGATTATGCAAAAGAACAAACAGAAAAAGAAAGTATTCATAATATAGATTTTATGGTTAAAGATCTTTTTAATAATAGTTTTGATAATAAATCTTTTGATTGTTCAATTTTTAATATGGGAACTATTTGTGATTTTAATAATTCTAAATATATAATAAAGGAATTTATGAGAATTTCAAATGAATTATTTTTTGATTTTTATCCACCTACTAAACACGCTTTCGACAAAAGAATAATAATGTATTCTCAAGAGAAATTTGCAAATGTTAGGCAACAGGGCAAAGCAATTATTAGTGATGGGCCTATTGAACTATATTCTGGGTCTTACACCAGAAAAGAAATAAACAATATTGTTAAAGGATTAGAATACAAAGTAGATTTTACTCAACTAACAGATTTCGCAATCATGGCCAGAGTTTATTAATTAATCAACTCTAACAAATCATCTCCAAACTTGTTGAGTTTAGTTACTCCCATTCCAGGTATTGCTTCTAATTCTACAAAATCTTTAGGTTTAACTTTAGATATCTGCAGTAAGACTCTATCTGATAATATTTGGAATGCAGGAACATGGTAGAGTTTTGCAGTGTCTCTACGCCATTCACGAAGTTCAGAATAAAGATCTTTCTTAAAATATTGAGTTAGGGTTTTATTCTTTAATGCAAAAGGGAAGTTATTCTCTAAATAATGCCTTGGAATAAATTTTGTAATATTTCCATAGTAACTTATAATTAATTTTGATTTTGCTCTTGTTACTGCAACATAAAATAATCTCAACTCTTCACTATCTCTATTATAATTATCACCTGCTTTAATTAACTCTAAAACTGGATGTTCTGAAGTTCTGCAAGGGTAATTAAAATTGTTAGCTCCAACAACAAAAACAATTTCTGCTTCTAAACCTTTTATTGCATGAACTGTAGAAAGCACAACTTCATCTCTGTTTGCTTCTCTATTTATATTTTCAATGTCTGTACTTTTTTTAATATACTTTATTTTATTTCTATCAAAATAAGATGCGATAATATCTAATTGCTTGTTTGTTCTTGTTAAAACAAATATTTGGTTTCGTGGGGTTTGTTGAGCTAAAATACTGTGAGCTAGAAACAAACATTCTGCATCTTCAGATCCATGATTAACAACAAGTATAGAGTTATCTTTAGATTCTTTTGCAGTGCTTAAATCAGGAAGCTTTAGTGGTTCAATAATTTGATTTGCCAATTCAAGAATAGCTTTTGTTGATCTATAGTTTATTCTTAGTTGTAATACCTCTGCATTCTTATATTTTGCAGTAAAGCCGAGAATGTGTTCTATTCTTGCGTTTCTCCATTCATATATACTCTGTCTTGGATCACCTACAACAAATAAGTTATCACAACCTAAGATAGCAATTAGTTGTATTTGTAAATCATTAACATCTTGATACTCGTCTATTAGTATGTGTTCAAATTCAGGAATCTTATCTTTATTTTTTTCAAAAAAAGTTATTGCATGCATAATTTGCTCTGTGTATTCTCTAAGATTATTTTTTTCTTTTAATTTTTCAATTGTTTTCAATATTTTATAGACCATTATTGCTTTTTGTTTATCTTGATAAGAGAAATCATCAATAATCTTATTTATTTCATCAGGAGTTTGCCATCTGTTTTTATAATAATCACTTATCATAAATACATCGTTAATTAGCGAGAATAATAGTGTTGTATGGTCTTTTGATCTTATTTTTTTGTCACTAAAATAAGTGTTGATCGCTTTGTCTGGCTCAATTTCTAAACGATCAAGAGTTTTCATAAATAGTTTTGTTCTTAATTTATTATCAACAACATTAGATTGGCCACCATAAATTTCTTTTTCATATTTTCTTAATATTTTTTCTGAGAAAGAATTAAATGTTTCTATTTGAACATTGTGATTGGGAATTAACTTGTCTAATCTTAGTTGCATTTCTTTTTTAGCTTTTCTTGTGAATGTTATTGCAAGAATTTTGTTTTGTGCAATTGATTTGTATTTTACTAAGTATTCTATTCTTTTTATTAGTACTGAAGTCTTGCCACTGCCTGCGCCAGCAATACATAACATTTTACCTGAATTACTTATAACTGCTTTTTTTTGTTCATCATTCAAATCATCAAGAAAATTACCTAATAATTCAAAGTTCTTCTTGTCGCTTTCAGAAACATCTTGAATTTTGCCAAAATACCTTTCTATTCCCTTACCAGTCGCAAGAGATAATTGGGGTATTATAAGCTCATTTAGGCCCTTTTTAGTGATTTTGAGCACTTTGATAAATTTATTAGTTCGTAATGGTTGAATCTCAATAAGTTTGTTAAACTTCATTACTTCTAGCAATTCATCTACTTCCTTTGCATTCATAACATCTAAACAACCAAATCCCCTGCTTTTCTCTAATCTTAGCTTTAGAATCCTTGCTGTAGCATCTCCTAGAAGCACCTCTGCAAATAGCTTTGATCCTATTTGGAATCTTATGTTATTTAGGGTTTCAAGCACTTTTAGATGTGGTTTTGTGTTTTTCACTAAGAAAATCAGGATAACTATATGTTTATAATTCTTTGCCTTTAGAACATTTACTACTATTAAGTAACTATAAAAACGAAAAGTTTATATAGTTAAACAT
>CAYZNE010000086.1:0-4267 GCA_964478955.1 uncultured Methanosarcinales archaeon | reverse complement strand
AAAGTACTTGATAAAGTTAAGTGAGAACAAATTAGATAATATTAAGTTAAATGCATTGGGATTTGTGAGTAGTGTGTTAAGTGGAATAATTCCAAGTGATAAAATTGCAACAAGAACACTTAGTCCTGCAACAACTAATGTTGTTATGATTAATGCTTTAGGAATAACCTTTTTTGCACTTTTTGTTTCTTCTGCTAAGAATGTTGCATTTTCCCATCCAAAAAATGTTTCTGATATGAAAAACAAGGCAATAAATATCATAAAATAGCTTCCTGTTTTAAGAGGTAGTACAATACTTGGGTCAAATACAGGAACTGCTTTGAAAATAAATGCAATTATAACTGCCATTGTTATACCTGCAAATATGAACAACAGAATTGAACTAGCTTTCATTCCTCTATATGCAATATAGTTCATAAAAACTATTGTTCCTATACTAATTAATACAACATAAAAACCTGCTAATGTAGGAAATGTAATTTTTAGTGCAGCAACAATAAGTAGAGGAGTATTAACTGTGTTTACTAGCCAAGTTGTCCATCCTATTATAAAACTTGGAAATCTTCCATAAGCTTTTTTACTAAATTCATATACTCCTCCTGCATTTGGGAATCTCGCTACAAGTTCTCCAAAACACGATGCAATATAGATACTTATTAGAAACATAGTTATCCATGCAATTATTGATGCTGTGCCTGCAAAACCTGCCCCAATTGATGCAGCAAGAAATAATCCTGTTCCTACTAAAGAGGTGATAAGTAATGCAGAGATTGTAAAAAATCCAATGTTCTTTTTTAGTTCAGTCATATTAATCCTTTAGTAGTTTTCTTAGTTTTCTTTTAATTAAACTCTTTCCTGTCATTTCAATTGGTTTTTTTAAGTGTAATAGTTCTAATAGTGTTGGTGCAACATCTCTAAGTGAACCCTCTTTGATATATGTATTACTGTTTCTTCTTTGGGATTTTTTCTTAAATCTTGTTTTCTCATCAATAATTATGCACGGAACTAAGTTGGTTGTGTGTGAAGTGTGGGGGCTTCCATCATTTTGAAGCATTGTTTCAGAATTACCATGATCTGCAATTAAAACAACAGTTCCATCTTGTGATTGAATTTCTGTAACTACTTCTTTTATTTGTATATCTAATTCTTCAAGTGCTTTAACAGTTGCTTTGATTGACCCGCTGTGCCCAACCATGTCAGGGTTTGCAAAGTTTAAAACGATAAATTTATGTTTTTCTTTTTTAAGAATTTTCACTAGTTTTTCAGCAACTTCTGGTGCAGACATTTCTGGTTTAAGGTCATATGTTAAAACTTTTGGACTGTGAATAAGCAATCTATATTCTTTTTTAGATGGTGTTTCTATCCCACCATTAAAAAAGAAAGTTACATGGGGATACTTTTCAGTTTCTGCAACTCTTAGTTGGATTATATTTGCTTTTGAAATAACTTCTCCAAGAGTGTTTGTTGGAACCCTCTGAGGAAATACAACAGGTAAGTTAAGATGCCGATCATACATTGTTAAACATACAAAGTTTAGTTTTATCTTATTTTTTCTCCTAAACCCTTTAAATTTTCCTGTGGTAAATGCTTTACTTAATTCTCTTGCTCTATCACTTCTAAAATTGAAAAATATTATTGTATCATTTTCTTTTACTTTTGCATGTTCATCTATGAGGATGGGTTTTACAAATTCATCTGTTTCTCCTTCTGAATATGCATGATTTATTGCCTTGATTGAGTGATTTAAGAATTTCTTTCCTTTGCCGTTAACAATAAGATCATATGCTTTATGTTCTCTATTCCATCTATTATCTCTGTCCATTGCATAGAATCTTCCAATTATTGATGCGATGTGCCCGATTTTATTTGATTTACAAAAATTCTCAATTTTTGTTAGGTATTTTTTTGCAGATTTCGGAGGAACATCTCTTCCGTCAAGAAAGCAATGAATATAAACTTTTTTTAGGTTTTGTTTCTTGGCCATCTTCAGGAGTGCAAATAGGTGTTTAATATGGCTGTGAACTCCTCCATCACTTGTTAATCCCAATAGGTGGAGTGCAGAATCTTTTTTCTTAACTTCTTCCACTGTCTCAAGAAGAAGTTTATTTTTGAAGAATCTTCCAGAACTTATTTCTTTATTTATATGAACAAGATCAGTGTCGATTATTCTTCCTGCGCCGATGGTCATGTGCCCTACTTCAGAGTTTCCTATCTGCCCTGGTGGTAGTCCAACTGCTGTTCCTGATGCAGTTAGTTTAGAGTGAGGATAATCTTCAATTAGAGAGTCATAGAATGGCATCTCTGCAAGTTTTATTGCATTGCCCTTGATTGTTTTTCTTATCCCAAATCCATCTAGAATCATTAGTAAAACAGGTGTTTTTCTTTTTGACAAATCATATTCTATTTTTATTTTCTTTGTCTTTTGTTTTTTTATTGGTTTAGGTTTTTTGATTTTTTCTTTTTTAGGTTTTTCTTTTGCTTTCTTTTTCAGAACTACTCTTTTCTTTTTATGTTTAGGAACATTTTTCTTTTTTATGAACTTTTTTTTAGCTATTTTTCTCCTATTTACCTTTTTCTTTAGAACTTTCTTTTTTTTAGGCGCTTTCTTTTTAGTTTTTAGAACTTTCTTCTTAGATTTAGCCTTAATTCTACCTTTAGATTTAGATTTTCTTCTGACTACCAAATTCTCACCCTATACCTTAATTTTACTGTTTATCGTTTAAAAAGGTTGCTTTTTTCTATTGTCTATCGTAATATCTGCGAGATGGCCATAATTAAGAATATAAAACTCTCTTACTTCTCTAGTTTTATGAAAAAACTATTTATTTATGTGATAATCGCACTTTTGGTAATGAATTTTGTTTATGCAGATAATCAATCTTTTTATGATAGAGTTACCACTTCCCTTAATAGAGATTTTGGAGATATTGAGCTATATTTTTGTGAATATAATGATTGTCAAAAAGGATTAATAGATATTATTAATAATAGTGAGAAAGTTGTCTGCGCTTTCTATGATCTTAACCTTGAAAAATTAATTGAAGTTTTAGATTCCAAAGATACTATTCTTGTTCTTGATAAAAAGTTGAAAGATAAAAATTACTTAGAAAACTCCTCTATGCAGATTCATTATAAAGAGCAAAGTGCATATATGCACCACAAGTTTTGTGTGCTTGATAATAAAAAAGTTTTAACAGGGAGTATGAATCCAACTAAATTTGGAACCAGCAGAAATAATAATAACTTTTTCTTAATAGAATCAGAAATACTTGTAAAAAATTATTTGAATGAAATAAACTTTCTTTTGGGCAAAGAGACAAATAAAACTGAAAATATCTTTATAATGAATAATTTTATTATGGAAAACTATCTTTGTCCACGTGATTGTAAGTCTGGAGGAACAAACAGATTTGTTTCACTTGTCGACTCTTCACAAAAAACAATTGATATTGCAGCTTTTAGTTTTACTTCAGAAGAATTATTTACTGCAATACTGGGTGCTCATGAAAGAGGGGTTGAAGTTAGAATAATCTTGGAAAAGCGATTAATAAATACTAAGGGATCAAAGTTTAAGGTTTTACAAGAGCTTGGCATTGAGATTATTTTTGATAATAATCCTGGATCAATGCATCATAAATTCATAATTATTGACGGCGCTGTCGTGCAGACTGGCAGTATGAATTATTCTACAAATGGTCTAACAAAGAACAATGAAAACTTTTTTATAATTTATAATCCTGCAATCGCCAATGCTTTTACGCAGGAGTTTGAGAGAATGTGGGTTAGATTTAGCTAAGTTTTTTCTTCAACCACATCATCAATTGTTTCTATTGTTATTTTTGGTTTGTATGGGAATCTTTTCTTTAGGTCTGTAATTCTTGAACCAAGCAATCTTTTCCCTTTTTTATTTATCATAGAATATAATTCAACTCCTCTAAAAAAACTATATGCTAGTATTTGTGGTATAAATCCTGAGCCAATTGTTATAAAGATATTTCCTTTACTCACATAATTTCCTATATGCCCAATTGCTAATGAAGGATAAAATTCAAATATAAATAGCCCATATTCAAACATAGTTGGTTTAAAGAAATCTGGAAAGAAGTGATATGTGTAATCTTTTATTGTTCTTTTGTTTCCTTTTTCTGTGATGAATTTGTCTTCTTTCCAGTATGTTTTCATTTTTCAACCACCTTTCTTAAATATAATCCAATATTTAGTTTCTCTTTCTTTTATCCAACCTAATTTTCTAGTATGGTCTAAAAAT
>CAYZNE010000085.1:0-4312 GCA_964478955.1 uncultured Methanosarcinales archaeon | reverse complement strand
TTTATTCCCCTAGCTCTTATTCTAATTTTTTAGTAGAAAGAACAGGAGAAGTAACTATACTTTATAATATTGATAGAGAGAAGATAGGAGGTTAATTGTTTTAATTGGATGTATCTTTAATTCATTATAATTTACTAAATTTAAATAAATTAAGTATATAACCCAAAACCTTTTTATATTGCAATTCTAAATATTCATATAAAGAGGTAAACATGGATTTAATCACGCAAATAATTATATTGGTTGTTTTAGTATTTTTATCTGCGATCTTTTCTGGAACAGAAACAGCATTGGTTTCTACTAATATAATTAAGGTAAAAGCTTTACTTAAACAAAAGAAAAAAGGTTCAAAAGCTCTCTATAGATTAAAACAAAATCCTCAAAAATTAATAGTTACAATTCTTATTTGTAATAATTTAGTTAATATTGGTGCAGCGGCATTCGCAACAATTGTTTTTACAGAAATCTTTGGATCTGCTGGAGTTGGGATTGCAACGGGAGTTATGACTTTTCTAATACTTGTCTTTGGAGAGATAACGCCTAAGAGTATTGCAATTCATAATTCAGAAAAAGTTTCTTTGGCTATTGCAAGACCTCTGGAAATATTATCTTTTATCTTGGCGCCACTAATTTGGTTTTTCTGGGCAATATCTAAATTTATTACTAATTTGTTTGGTGTTAAAGAAACAGATTCTCTTTCAGAAGAAGAGTTGAGAACAATAGTTTCTATAGGTAGACAGCAGGGGGTCTTGAAAAAAGAAGCTGCAGAAATGATGCATAAAGTTTTAACATTTAAATTAACTAAAGTTACAGAGATTATGACTTCTCAGATTCGAATGGAAGTGATTGATGGAGATAAAAAATTAAAAGATTTGCTTACTTTTGTAACAAAATCTCCTTATTCTAAGTTTCCGGTTTATTTGCATAGCCAAGAAAATATTATTGGTGCATTGAGTGTTGATGATATTTTGATTTATGTTAAGAATAAGAAATTAAATACTAAGGCAAGAACTCTTGCAAAAAAGATTATGTTTATTCCTGAAACAAAACCTATTGACGAATTGTTAATTGAGTTTGAAGGTATACCTATTCCCATGGCTGTTGTGGTTAATGAGTATTCAAAAGTAGAAGGGCTTGTTACACTAGAAGATGTTCTTGAAGAAATTGTTGGGGATATTTTTGACAAGTCTAAAAGGCATTCGGTTTTCATAAAGAAAATTAAAAAAGATTTGGTTAGAGTTGATGCAAAAATAACTGTCGAGGAAATAAATAAGTTATTACATTTAGGTTTACATGAAGGACATTTCAGCACTTTGGCGGGTTTTATTGAGAGTCATTTTAAGAGAATCCCAAAAAAAGGAGAAAGAATAAGACTAAAGAAAGTTTCTATAGTTATAGATAAAGCAACAAAGAAAGGAATTAAGAGTGTTGTAATAAAAAAGCATTAATTAATCCAAGGCCCCATTTCTTTTTTTAATGTTTCAATAATAGAATTATCACTAGGGTTTCGTCTATATCTCAATGCAAGATAATAACTTGCAAGGTCTCCGATAAGAATTGCAGTATAAAATTTAGTAAAATCATTACTCCCAGTAATATCCAGTTCAGTAACTTCACAATTCTTACTAATAAGCTTTTTAGTGATTTCTATTCTTTTTTGCATTCTTCGTGGTTCTTTGTCTGTTTTTAGAATAATAACATGGTATTCGCTTAGATCTTCCATATATTGACACAGCTCATTATGACATAATTCTGGAAACCAGTGCAGGTGTGCAGGAACTTTGCTATTCTCATTAAACTGAGTTTTCCATCTATATGCAACACCCTTAAGATTTTTTGTTGAATAAATTATAATATTTTTTTTGTAAAGCTTTTTTGCAAGTTCAATTCCTAAGTTTTCGAAATTCTTCTGACTTAAAACTTTAACAAGTGATTCAACTAATTTAGAATGATCTCCAATAAACTTAAGTTTTTCAAGAACTCTTATTGCTGTAAAATATAAATAGGGCAGTGCTTGTCTTGGATGAATCTTTCCAGGAATCTTAACTATTGGAACTCTATAATTGTTTGCAATCTCTGCAAGTTTTCCTCCTGAACAAATTGCCATAACTCTTAGTTTTCTTCTTTGGGCATCTTTAAACATGCTTAGTGTTTCCTCAGTATTTCCTGAATAACTAACACAAATCACCACTGCATTCTTAGAAATTAATTTGGGCAGAGTATAATCATTTCCAATAATAACTCTTAACTTAGGATTAACTAATGCAAAATAGTTTTTAATTACTATGCCTGCAATTACTGAACCGCCCATTCCTGCAATAACCACCTCATCAATTGGTTCAGAGAAGTTTGGGAATGTAATTGGTATTAATTCAGGAATCTTATATGCTTCTTGAATTTTATTGGTGATTTGCTTATAGAATTGTCTTACATCTTCTTTATCATAAGGATAAAAATCATCAGGAAACTCTTCTTCTTTATCTTCATGTGTTTTATCACTCATTTTGACACCTTTTTAACCCTTATTCTTGAATATGCTTTGGTTATTTATATAGTTTACTACTGATTAACTTTAAAAATGAACTAGTTCTCCTTTATGATAATGGTTAAAACAAAAGTTTACATTAAGACATATGGTTGCACTCTGAACCAATCAGACTCAGAAAGAATTAAAGGAATTTTGAATACAGATAAGAATATAAAAATTGTAGATTCTTTAGATGATTGTGATATTGAGATAATAAATAGTTGCACAGTCAAAAATACTGCAGAAGAGAAATTATATAGAGAAATAAGAAATGCAGAGTCTAAAGGAAAAAGAGTTGTGGTTGCAGGTTGCGTTGCTCAAGCTGAAAATTCTTTGGTTGCAAATAAGTTAAATAAGTATTCTATAATTGGTCCTAATAATATAAAAGATATTGGAAAAGTAATTAAACAAAAATCAAGATTTTTGAATATTGTTGGCAATAAAACAACAATACTACAAAAAGGAATCTTTTTGCAAAATAATCATTCTCCTGAAAAAATTAATATTAAAACTATTTCTAATAACAAATTTGTTGCAATTATCCCAATAAGTGAAGGTTGCATTGGCAAATGTTCTTACTGTAAGACAAAACAGGCAAGAGGAGAACTAAGTTCTTATTCTCCTAAAAATATTATTGCAGTGGCTGAGAAAGCAGTTAAAAATGGTGCAAAAGAATTATGGTTAACTGCACAAGACACTTCTTGTTATGGTTTTAATATTAAGTCTTTAGATGGCTTTACTCCTAAAACAAATCTTGCAAAACTTGTTAAGAAAATAATAAAAATTAAAGGTGACTTTAAAGTTCGTGTTGGTATGGGAAACCCAAATTCTTTTCTTAAAATAGTAAAGGAATACCTAGAAGTTTTTGATTATGATCAAAAACATAGTAAAAAACTTTACAAGTTTTTTCATATTCCTGTGCAAGCAGGTTCAGATACTGTGTTAAAAGATATGAATAGATATTACACAGTAAAAGATTTTAAGAAATTAATAAGAATAATTAAAAGAAAAATAAAAAATGTTTTTATTGCAACTGATATTATTGTTGGTTACCCTTTGGAAAATGAAAAAGACTTTCAAAAATCCCTAAAATTAATTAAATGGTTAAAACCAGAAATGCTAAACATTTCAAGAATGTGGTTAAGACAAGGAACTCCTGCACAAAGAAAGCATAAGCAACTACCAACAAAACTTGTAAAACAAAGATCGCAAGTAATGACTAAATTATTCTATAAAATTCTTGACAAAAATAAAATTAGATGGAAAAATTGGAAAGGGAAAATAATTATCACAGAAAAAGGAAAAAATAATTCTTTCATTGGTAAAAACGAATTCTACAAGCAAGTCATAATCAAATCAGATAAGCTCAAACTAGGAGATGTTGTAGAGTGTAGAATTGTTTCTTTAGGTAGATTTGAGATAGTTGCAGAATTAATTGACATTATTTAATTTTATTCTTAAAAATCTTTAATTTTCTTAAAAACTTAGAGATAAAATCATTAAGTTCTGATTGTTTTAAGTGTTTAAATCTTAAATCAACATTTTTGAATGCAGATTTATAGAGTTTTAGTATATCTTGCTTTTCAATTATTATAATTAAGTTATCAACCAAGTTTGTAACATTTTTATTATGAATAAAAGTTTTTATATTAATTTTAGGTAATAAATAAAAAAGATCATAAAGATCTTTGAATTCTTTTCTGTTAACAAAAGTTAGCATCTTTGATATAAATAATCTCTCTTTTGTATAGAGGTAAATTCCTTGTTTTTGATTTAGGTTTTTTG
>CAYZNE010000084.1:0-4339 GCA_964478955.1 uncultured Methanosarcinales archaeon | reverse complement strand
AGTTTATTTTTTAACTCTTTAGTTAGTTTTTTATTATAATCCGCATCAATTGCTTCTCGATAAGCTTCTGTCACAACTTTAACATATTCAGGACTTCTTGCTCTTCCTTCAATCTTTAAACAAGTAATTCCCGCTTTAATTAATTTCTCAACAAAAGGTAAAACACATAAATCTTTTGGACTCATAATATAATTATTATGAACTTTTAATTCTTTATGAGTTTCAGGATCATGAATTATGTAAGATCTTCTGCATGGCTGAATGCATTTTCCTCTGTTTGCAGAGGTTTTATTTCCATAGAGAAATTGTGATAAAAAGCACCTTCCACTAACTGAAACACACATTGCTCCATGTGCAAAGACTTCAATATTAGCAATCTTTGTTAACTTTTTTATTTGATCTAGTGAGCATTCTCTTGCAAGCACAAATCTTTTTACACCTAATTTTTTGTATAATTTAATTGACTCAACATTGGAACTTGAAGCTTGTGTGCTTAAATGAATTTCTAATCCAAGTTTTTTACACAATGAAATAACTGCTAAATCCCAACAAATTATTGCATCAATTTTTGCTTTCTTAGCTGCAACCAGTATTTTCTTTATTGTTTTAAGTTCCTCATCAAAGATAATTGTGTTGACAGTTAAATAAACTTTAACTTTATTCTTGTGAGCATAGTTTGTTACTTTTTTTAAATCTTCAATTGAGAAGTTATTAGCTCTTTCTCGCATATTTAAGCCTTTAATACCTAAATAAACAGAATTTGCACCTGCTTCAACAGCTGCAGTTAACATTTCCCAGTTTCCAACTGGTGCTAATAACTCGATTTTTTTCATTTTTTATAGGATATGAATATTCTTTAAAAAGCTTTATTCTTACAATACCTTTAAAAAGGATTATTCAACTCTTATGGTAAATGGGCCCGTGGCCTAGTCTGGATATGGCGACGGCCTTCTAAGCCGTAGATCGAGGGTTCGAATCCCCCCGGGCTCATTTATTTTTATATTACTTGAATTCCTTTTGGGATTTGAACTTGTTCTGTAGAACTAATAGAGTTCTAGTAACCAAATAAAGTTTGAGCACAAATCTGAGCATTGGTTTTTTTACAATAAAAATTTAAATAAAAATGTTTTATTATATATTTATGAATAAAAAAAAAGATGTTATGAACACTAATCCTTGGGCAAATCCTTGTTTACTTGAAGATTATAGGCGAGTTAAAGCTTTAGAAAAGAATAATCCTATTTTAGATTTAGTTGAAGAAAAAAATAATTGTTTAATTCCTAAACCTGAGATCTTTAAAAAATATAAAACTAGACAAAGACCTCCTCACCCAAATTTTGAGATGTTACAATTTTATAATGTTTTATCTGAAATACTTACTTTGTATGGAGAAAAATCTTCTTATAGTATGGAATATGATTCAAAGGATTATCAAATATAATCTCAAATACCTTTTTAAATAATATATAACTTCTACAACAAAATGCAATATGATTTAGGAATTCCTAGGATTATAGAAGAAATTAAGAGTAATAATGCAAAGAATGTTGTTTTGCAGTTACCTGATGGTTTAAAGCCAAAGGCAAAAGAAATAGTTGATTCTATAAGAAAAGAATTAGATGTAAATTTATTTATCTGGTCTGGTACTAATTTTGGTGCTTGTGATATTCCTCTACATTTAGAAAAATTAGGAATTGATTTAATATTACACTTTGGACATTCAGAGTTTAGAAGATAATAGCATCTTCAAAAATTTCAATATTATTTTTGAAGGTCCTGCAGTCCCGTAGGGAACATCCCCCCTGCAACGGACTTAATTATAAGTCAAAAGAATTTTTGACCTTAGGATGCTATTAAAGATGAAGATAAAATATTTTGAAACAAGATCAAATGTAGAATTACCTGAAATAACTCAGGAATTAATTAATTTAATTAAAGATAAATCTGTTGCAATTTTCACAACTGTGCAATTTTTAGAGCAAAGAGATAAGTTAGCTGTTGAATTATTAAAATACTGCAAAATTGTAAACATGAAACTTGCTCATTGCAAATATTCTAATCAAATTCTTGGTTGTAGTGCTTTTGATTTTAAGATTATTGAAAAACCAGATTTATTTATTTATTTAGGCAGTGGTGTTTTTCATCCTAAATCTTTAGTTCTAAAAGAAGTTGCAGATGAAGTTTATTGTCTATCACCATTTGATTTTTCAATTAAGAAAATTACCAAAGAAGATGTTACATCTTTAATCAAAAAAAGAAATGGTGCACTAAGTGGGTTTGCAGTTGCAAAAAATGTTGGTGTTCTTATAACAACAAAGCCTGGACAAAATAATTTGAAGAAAGCATTAAAATTAAATAATAAAGACAAAAACTTTTATTATTTTTTAGATGACACAATAAACTTTGCAGAACTTGAAAACTTCAATTTTATAGATTGTTGGGTAAACACTGCATGCCCAAGAATTGCATATGATGATTCTATTAAGATAAGTAAACCAATTATTAATTTGCAAGATTTGGAGTAATTCTAACAAATTTCAATAAAATATTTAAACCAGAATATTATGGTTAATATTATGTGGATATTAAAACTAAAAATTAAGCATGATTGCACGATTGGAAATAGGTGTGAGAAATATAATGTTAAATCTTATTCTATCCCTTTAGGTAATTGGTCTGAAAAAGGATATAATTATACTTCTGAAAGGCACACTCTTGAAGGTAGTGAAGAAAACATTAAAGATTTTATTATAGATATTAAAAAAGAAAAAAATATTATAAATTTAGAGATTGATAAAAATACCTTATTTTTTATTGGTAAAAGTAAAAGCAAAAAAATTCCAACTTCATTTTACAACCAAAAAATGTTTTTTTCTAAACCCGTTTTTGTTGATAAAGGTGGCTATGAGTATTGGGAGATTGGTAGTTGGGATAGGTCTATATTAACTGATTTTGTTGAAAACTTAAAAAATCAAAAACAAATTGAAATAAATATTTTATATTTTAAAAAAACAAAATTGAATGATGTTTATTTTCCTTCAATTATGCCCCAATTAACTGATAAGCAAAAAAGAGCTTTTGATTTAGCAGTTGAAGAAGGTTATTATGATATTCCTAAAAGAATTGATTTGAAAAAGTTATCTAAATTAATGAAGATTTCACTTGCAACTTATCAAGAACATTTAAAGAGGGCAGAAGCAAAGATTATTCCTAAGCTAAATAATATTTCTTAATTTGATTTTATTTTTTTCTAAATCTTACTAAAAATCTAGACATTCTTTTTTCTAAGAAGTCAATATTTAGGTTTGCATTTCTCTCAAGAGCTTTTAGTTCTTCCTCTGAAAACCAATGTGAATAATAAGGAGTATTTTTATTATTATATTTATATTCTACAAATAAATCTCCTTTACTTATATCACTTTTATCCTCGATTAGTCTTAGTTCTTTTCCATAGTTCTTTTCCAGCCTTTCTAGATTATAGACAGATAAGATTGCTCGCCCCCTTGTATTTAATGAGTGAGATATTTTTTGAAAAACATTTTTTCTTATTTTTTTAGGATTAACATTTTTTATATATAAGTTACCATAACCATTATTCAGAAAAAGGATTAAATCATATTTCTTGTCAAATGGAAGCTCGGTAATATTTTCTTCCTGGATAATAATGTTTTTTAAGTTTAGATTATCCCTGTTTATTTTTGCTTTTTCTAACATTAAAGGAGAATAATCAATTCCTTGAAAAGTTATTTCAGGGTATAGTTGTGCTAAGTTTATTAGATGAAAACCTGTACCGCAAGCTAAATCTAGGATAGCTGGGTCTGGGTTTAGGATAAGCAATTCTTCAATAGTTACTTTAATTAGATCCAGGTCAGAGCCCCAATGAAAATCTGTTCTAACATAATTTTTACTCATTTTTTGAAATACTTCTTTATTGTCTGTTAGGTTCATAAATTAAGGAAACCAAATTCCTTATAAATAATTTATACCTGAATATTCTGGCATTTAAGAGTAAAATAATTACAAACCAAAACATTTATATATTGATTGTAACTTATATGTTACATATGGAACAAAAAGATTACAGTATGGAAATTATCTTGCAATTATTAAAAGAAAATAATCACGCAAGAGAGCTTGCCAAAAAATTAAACATAAATCACATGATGATAGTAAGAAAACTAAAAAAATTGCAAAATAAGAATGTCGTTGATTATACACAAAAAGGTAAAAATAAAGTTTATTTTCTTAAGAAAACAATTGAAGCAAAAGAACATATTTTTATGGCAGAGAAATACAAACTAATAAAAATATTAAACATTTATCCTGAATTAAGAAGTAT
>CAYZNE010000083.1:0-4413 GCA_964478955.1 uncultured Methanosarcinales archaeon | reverse complement strand
CAAACTGACTAAGAAATCCTATTTGACAAATAGAATCTTCATTAAAATATAAAGTGAGGGATTTAGTCTTTTTTTTATCTATATGAGTACCCACAATACAATAACCTAATTTTTTCTCTAATAAACTTAATTGAATAGAAAAAAAATCACTCGCCCCCTGCATAGAAAATCCATTTTCAGAGTAAAAATTAGAGAGATCTTGAGCATCTTCATGAAGAGTATTTATTATTTTTAATTCTTCAAGTTTAACTTTAAAAGAATTTTCATCAGAAACCTGTTTTGCTGCATTACCTTTACTCTTACTCATTCATCATCACCATTATTGTTTATTTACCAAAATAGCAGAATGAGATTGAGTATTTAAACCTTTGTGCAGAGTATTTAAATGATAGTAAAGTTTATATTAATAGATAATATCCTAAAAATAGAAAATGACAGAAATATCATTAATAGATAGAGATTTTGAAAAATTAATAACTGAGAATAAAATAGAACCTATTTATAAAAAACTAAATCTAAAAGAATATATTCAGCCTGCAAGCTTAGACATTCCTGTTTCTAACAAGGCATTCTTGGTAAGATTTAAGTTTCTACCATTTAAAAAAAAAGATTGAACAGGTTGTAGAAAGCATTAAATTGGACGAATTAGATTTAGATAAAAACCCCATCTTATTCAAAGACAATACCTATCTCATACCTTGCATAAACCTAGAAGGTATTGATGAGAAATATATTGGAAGAATAAGCCCTAAAAGTTCTGTTGGAAGAATTGACTTAATGGTGAGAGCAATTAATAATGACTGTTCTTATTATGATTATCTAGAAAAAGTGAAAGGAGTTATATGGTTGGAAGTAACACCAAGAAGCTTTAACATTAGATTAAAAACAGGCACTGCACTTGCACAACTTAAACTACTAGAAAGAAAAGAGGTTGTTCTGGATTTAAGAAAAGAAAAATTAATCTATAATAATAAAGGAAAATTACAAAAAACAACATTTTATGATAAAGACAAAGTGCTTTTAAGAATAGAAATACCGAAAAAAGAAATTATAGGATATGAAGCAAGAATTTCTAATGAGATCATTGATTTAAGTAAAATAAAGGCTCACGATAGAAATAAATATTTTAAAGAAGTTAAGAAAGTAGGAACAAATTATAACAAAATTATTTTAGAAAAGAATAAGTTCTATATCTTAAAAACAAAAGAATTTGTGCAATTTCCACCACATCTTTCTGGTGAATTATTACCACTATCTAATCTACTCGGAGAATTCAGAGTTCACTATGCAGGATTTTTTGATCCAGGATTTGGTTTTAACATAAAAGGTAATCAAGCAGTCCTAGAAATAAGACCGCATGAAAACTTAATTGTATATGATGATCAGCCAATTTGCATAATGCAATATTATCCAAACAGGGCTAGACCCAAAAAAGTTTATGGTAAAGCAGGAAATAATTATTCTAAGCAGAAAAAGGTTAGATTAGCTAAGTATTTTAAGGATTAAGTTAAATAACGTTTCTGATAGAAATGTTAAATAAACACAAAAATAAAAGTTTTGGTCATTTTAAGCTAGTAAGTTAAAATAAAATTTATAAAGCATTTTCTCATTCTAAGTATTATTATGGTATTAGGCAAACTAGGAGGCTCATTGAAGAATACTCTGCAAAAAATTACAAGCAGCTTTACAATAGATGAAAAACTAATTAATGAATTAATAAAAGATATTCAAAGAGCATTATTACAAGCAGATGTTAATGTTAAACTAGTTCTTGAACTAACTAAAAAGATAAAAGAGAGGGCCTTGAAAGAAAAACTTGTTCATGGAATAAATAAAAAAGAACAAATAGTTAATATTGTTTTTGAAACACTTGTTGAATTTCTTGGTGGAAAGGGGAATCGAATTGATATTAATAAAAAACCTTTCAAAATTATGCTTGTTGGATTGTTTGGTAATGGTAAAACAACAACCACAGGTAAACTTGCTAACTATTATATGAAAAGAGGAAATTCTGTTGCACTACTCTCAACTGACACTTGGAGACCTGCTGCATTTGAGCAGTTAAAACAACTTGGAAAGCAAATTGGTGCTTCTGTATTTGGTGACCCAACAATAAAAGATCCTGTTGAAATATATAATAAGTTTAAAGCTGAACTTGAAAAACACGATTTAATCTTTATTGATACTGCTGGAAGAGATGCGCTTAATGACGAATTGATCGAGGAATTAAACACAATAAATAAAACTGTTGCTCCAGATGAAACACTTTTAGTCATGGCTGCAGATGTTGGTCAGGCTGCAAAAACTCAGGCTGAAAAGTTTAATGAAACTTGTAATGTTACAGGTGTTATTATTACAAAACTTGATGGAACTGCAAAAGGTGGTGGTGCACTAACTGCCTGCTCTATTACAAAAGCCCCTGTTAAATTTATTGGTGTTGGAGAAAAGATAGACGCTATTGAAGAATTTAAAGCAGAAGGTTTTGTTGGGCAACTTTTAGGAATGGGAGACCTTGAAGCACTATTAGAAAAAGCAAAACTTGCTGTGAATGAAGACGATGCTGAAGCAATGAAAGATAAAATGCTTAAGGGCGAATTTAGTCTTATTGATTTATACTCACAAATGGAATCTATGAAAAAAATGGGTTCTATGAAAAAAATAATGAGCATGATCCCAGGCATGGGGAATCTAGGAATTAATGATTCTATGCTCGATGTTAGTGAAGAGAAAACTAAGAAATGGAAATTTCTGATGGATTCTATGACTCATGAAGAATTAGAAAACCCAGATGTTCTTACAGGAACTCGTGTAAAAAGAATTGCTCATGGTGCAGGTCTTAATGAAACAGAACTTCGTGCTCTGATAAAGCAATATAAACAAAGTAAGAAGATGATGAAGATGATGAAGGGCAATATGTCAGAGAAGGGAATGCAAAAGATGATGCAAAAGATGCAGTCTGGCAAGCTGGGCGGCAAGAGGAAAATATTAAGATAATTAGTTTTCTTTCAACTCATAATCCTTTATAATATAAGTTCCTGCATAGTTATCATAGGTGGTTTCAGCATCTTTAACAATTATTTCTTTTTTGAAGAATGATGCATTTAGAACAGTTGTTTCTATTTCTCCACCTTCACCAGCTTCATTTATTTTATATTTTTCTTTAATTTCTAAAAGTTTTGTAATCATATTTTTATCTATAATTTTTCCTAAGAATTCTTTTCCAAAACCATATGCAAAGACTCCTGAAATCATAACTTTAAAATTAAGTTTGATTAATTCTCTAAGAATTTCTGTTTGATTTCTCATCCATAAAGGATTAAAACACTTTATTTCTAGATCATCACATATTTTTTGTATTCTTGAAGCTTGATAAACAGATCTAATTGCACCTGTGACTATTCCTTCTATTGCATATTTCTCTTTTGCTTCAATAATTGCTTGTTTTAACTCAGATAATTCTTCTTCTTTTATTCCAGGAGTTTTCTTAAGAATGATAGGTAAACCAATGACTTCAGCTTGAATCTTTGCAAACTCTATGTTTGGAACATGAAACATATAACTTTCATCATTCTCTGAGAGCATTGTAATCAAACAAATTACTTTATGTTCTTGCATCACATGATACATTGCTAGACAAGAATCTTTTCCTCCGGAAAATAGTGCTGCGAGTTTCATGTTATTGTAGAAGGAATGTTTATTTATAAAAATGTTTATTTGCCTGTAAATAAAACTTTTAGATCAGGAAGAGCTATTTAAAAATTACTATTAAACTATACTAATTCCACAATATATATAAATAGAATACCCATACTATGCAATATTGATATTGGGGTGCAAATATGATATGGTATATGTGGGCAATAATTGCTGTTGTGGTACTTCTTATTATTGGATTATACAATAGTTTAATTAGGCTAAAAAATAAAGTAAAGAATGCTTGGGCACAGATTGATGTTCAGTTAAAAAAGAGATTTGATCTTATTCCTAATCTTGTAGATACAGTTAAGGGTTATGCTAAGCATGAAAAAACAGTTCTAAAAGAAGTTACTGAAGCTAGAAATATGATGATGAAAGCTTCAGATGTTAAAGGTAAAGCTGCTGCAGAAAACCAGTTAGCAGGTGCATTAAAAACATTGTTTGCAGTATCAGAAAATTATCCTGATCTAAAAGCAAGTGCAAACTTTTTGCAACTACAAGAAGAACTTTCTGGAATGGAATCAAAGATTGCTTATGCTAGACAGTTTTACAATGATATGGTTATGAGATTTAACACAAAGATTCAGTTATTTCCTAACAATATTTTTGCAGGAATGCTTAACTTTAAAGAAGAGCAATTCTTTGAGACTGCAGGCAAAGAAAGAGAGAATGTAAAAGTTAAGTTTTAATTAACTTTTTCTTTTTTTATTAAAATGA
>CAYZNE010000082.1:0-4554 GCA_964478955.1 uncultured Methanosarcinales archaeon | reverse complement strand
AATGTTATTGTGTGTAAAGAATCATTTAGTTTAAATTGTTTGGCTTCATTTAAATATAATCTAATTGATTCACCATTATTAATTTCAATAATTTCTATTTCTTGATTTGTCTCATTTATTTGTATTTGATTAACATTTTGACAACCTACTAATGTAATCAATATAATTAAGCTTAAAAGATAAATAATTATTTTTTTCATATTTAATCTTTATCTTACTTATTTAAAAATTTTTCTTTACACTAGTCAAATTCTAATAACATTTTTATATAAGCAACTTCTATGCGTAAATATGACAAAGCATAATGCATTCATAATATATTCTACATATGGTGTTGATGAATATAATCAGCCAAGGATTCATCTATTTGGTAGATTAGAAAATGGTAAGAGCTTTGAAGCAGAGTTTGACTTTAAGCCATATTTCTTTGTCAAAGCAAACCAAGAAAAAGATGCAGCAAAGATTGCAAAGAAGCTTGCAATTCCTGCAGAATTTGAAAAAGTTGCTTTAGAAAATCTTTATGATGAAAAAGTAATAAAAATAATAACAAATATTCCTAAAAGTGTTTCAGAATTAAGAAAAGAATTTGAAAAAAATAATATTTCCTGTTATGAGTCAGATATTAGGTTTACTCAGAGGTTTTTGATAGATAATAATCTAAAAGCTTCTTGCACTCTATCTGGGGTAGAACAGAAAAAGCAAGGTGTTGGAATTTACTTTATTAATCCAAAAATAGAACCAAGTGATTATGATCCTAAAAATTTAAAATTACTATCAATTGATATAGAAACAAGTAAAGATTTACAGAGATTATATGCAATTTCTCTTTATTCTGATAATCTTTCAATTGTTCTTTTTAATGCTATGAACAAGAAGTTGAAGAATGCAGAAACTTTTTCAACAGAAAGAGAATTATTAGAAAGGTTTAAACAATTAATTATTGAGCAGGATCCTGATATAATTACAGGATGGAATGTTATTAATTTTGATTTTGCTCTTCTAAAAAACTATTTTAAAAGGTCAAAAGTAAGTTTTGATTTAGGAAGAACACAAGAAAATTGTTCTCTAAGAATTGAGGAATCATATCTAAGAGACTCAAGTGCAGACTTTAAAGGAAGACTAATATTAGATGGGCTTCACCTTGCAAAAATCTCTTTTGTGAAATTAGATGATTATAAACTAAACACAGCTGCAAAGACAATTCTTAACGATGAAAAATTATTAACTTCTAAACATAGAGGAGATGAAATTGAAGAGCTTTTCTTAAATAATCAACAGAGATTAGCAGATTATAATCTTAAGGATTCAAAATTAGTTTATGATATAATCCAAAAATCTGGAATGCTTAAATTGACAATACAGAGATCAAAATTAACTGGTATGTTGCTTGATAAAGTTCAGGCAAGTATTGCAACTTTTGACTCAGTTTATTTACCAAGATTAAGAGAAAAAGGCAAGGTTGCATTTAATATTCACTTTTCAGAAGGTAGAAAGCGGATAAGAGGGGGTTTTGTTCTTTCTTCAAAACCAGGAATTTATGATTGGGTAATTGTATGTGACTTTAAGAGTTTGTATCAAACCATATTTATAACTTTTAATACTGATCCTTATTCTTATTTTTATGATAAAAAAAAGATTCCTAAAAAATTAGATAAAAAAAAGTTTGTTGTTGCACCAAATAAAGCTGTTTTCAAAAACCAAAAGGGAATAATGCCAGAGCTTCTTGTAGATTTTTTTAAAGCAAGAGCAAAAGTAACTAAAGCTAAGGATGAGATGGCAAGGTTTGCTATAAAAACAGTGATGGCAACTTTTTCAGGGGTTCTTGCAAGTCCTAATTGTAGATTTTCAACTTTTGAAATAGGAGATTCAATAACAAGTTTTGCTCAGATGATAATTAAGCAAACAATGAAACTTATTGAGAAAAAAGGCTACAATGTTATTTATGGTGATACGGATTCTATTTTCATAGATTTGCATGTAAAAACCTATGAAGAAGCAGACAAGATAGGGAAACAAATTGAGAAGTATATTAATAATTATTTTAAAAAATGGGTTCCAGAAAATTATGCAAGAGAATCATTTTTAGAATTAGAATTTGAAAAAAATTATGCAAGATTTCTTATTCCTAAAATAAGAGGTGGTGATATTGGTGCTAAAAAAAGATATGCAGGTCTTTTAATTAAAGATAATAAAGAAAAAATGGATTTTACTGGTCTTGAATTTGTAAGAAGAGACTGGACAGAAGTTTCTAAGATATTTCAGCTTACTCTTCTTGATAAAATATTTCATAAAAAAGAAGTTGCCAGTTTTGTAAAGAAATTTGTTGAGGATTTAAAGGCAGGAAAATATGATGAGAAATTAATTTACAAGAAAGCTCTTAGAAAAAAGCTTGAGGATTATACTAAGACAACACCGCCACATGTCAAAGCTGCAAAAAAACTTGATAAAATTACTTCAAATATAATTGAGTATGTTATGACTGTTGATGGCCCAGAGCCACTTGAAAACAAGAAGCACTCAATTGATTATAATCACTATATTAATAAGCAGATAAAACCAATTGCAGACTCGGTGCTTGTTTTCTTTGACAAGAAGTTTGATGATGTTGTAGAAGGTGTAAAGCAGAAGAGTTTGTTTGGTTTCTAGAATAACTGCTTTAAAGCACCCAGAACAACTAAATTTATAAATAAAATCCAGGTTTCTAATAATATTTCAGCCCCGTAGTGTAGCGGCCAATCATCGAGGATTTTGGGTCCTTGGACTCCAGTTCGAATCTGGGCGGGGCTATTAGCTCGCGAGTAACTTTGAAGGGTTTAACCTCATTTTTGCTCGCTTTTTATCTTTTTAATTTTTAAATAATTTAGCATAGATTATAAAAGAAACTAAATGCCACGAATGAGATTCCGACTATTTGTTCAAATCTATAATTCTTTAATTTTAGTCTTAATGGGTGTATATTTATTTATAGATAAAAAAATCATCAAAGTGTATAGGATTTCGTATTTTAGGGCAATTTTAATATTAAACATAGTTAATGCGTTTAATATTTGTTAAATCCAATAATTTTGAGAAGCTAAAAAATAGAAGGGGAATAATTCTAAAATGTACTTATTCACATAAATATTAAATCATACAATTTTTTTTATTAGAATACTTTTTTCAAAAAATTGAGGAGTTATTAATATATTTTCATCACAAGCAGTTAATATTTCATTTGACATAGAAAATTTTGAACCTCTAATATAATCATTATAATAATACAATATAACTTTAACACCATATTTTTTTCTTATTGAATTTAAGATAGGTACAAAATCAGTATCACAAGCAATTATAATTATGGTTCCACCTTTATTTTGTATTGCAAATTCCATTAATCCCATAGTTAATAATGTATCTACTCCTTTTTGATGAAATTCGCCATCTACTTTTTGACATCTCCCTTCATAAACATTGAAATTAGGTATTCGTTTTAATTTATTAATAAAATGATCATAACCGGTTCTTCGTTTTGTTTGGTCAGGCGTAGGCGGTGTAGCTTGAAAAGGTGGTGCAGTGTAATAATAAACTGATTCACACCAATAAGATTTATTTTTAGAGATAGTATTTGCAAATTGATTTATATCATAACTTTTACTAAATAATTTTTTTAATCTAAATTCAGAACCAACTATTTGAAGATATTTTGCATCAATAAAAACATGTGCAGAATCAAATTTAACCATTTATATACCTTTAATAAAAAAAATCATCTAGTATTTCCGTAGAAACACTAGGGTTCATGTTAATTAGTATAAATATTAACTCATTTATAAAGATTTTGGATTCTAAAAGAAAAATCATCTAGTATTTCCGTAGAAACACTAGGGTTCATCTTAATTTATATTATAATTATTCAAGTATTTAAAACTTTCTTTTTTAAAAGATAATTACTAAAATTACCCCCTAGATTCTTATCCTTTTTGTTTCACTTCGTTCTTTGGATAGGACGCCTCTCAAAATTACTCTGCTACGCAGTTTTCCAGAACTCCGCTTCGCTCGTAACTGGAAAAGGATTTAACAGCGATTAAGAGGTAAAATTTCCCTCCACTCAGTTCCAGAAAATTTTTCCCAAATTCGGTTTTGTGGGTTGCCTCAAAACTGAACTTCTCTTAATCCCAATGTTATGTGCAATTTGTTTGTTGCCTTATGTCGCTAACCTCTAACAAGAACGCTCCTTTGCTATTGATGCCACAGGCATCAGTTTAGATAATGCAAGTTTGCATTATTGTAAAAGAATTGATAAAAAAATTGGTAAAAGACCTTTTATGAAAACAACATTTATCGTCGATATAGAGAACTATATAATACTACTGTGCAAACAAAGAAAGAAAACAAGACATGATACAATAGGTGCTAAACCAATAATCAAAAAATTAGCTAAACATTACAAACCAGATATATTTTATGCTGATAGAGGTTATGATGATAATAACATTTTCAAACTATGTTTTGAAACACTCAAAGCATATCCTTTAATATTACAAAGAAGATTAGATGTTCCTAAACATAGAA
>CAYZNE010000081.1:0-4582 GCA_964478955.1 uncultured Methanosarcinales archaeon | reverse complement strand
TCCATAACCTTCTCTTATAAAGTTCTTAATAGTTTTTGTGTCACAACTTTCAAGAAACCTCCCAAATATTGTTTCAAATTCATCAGGGTTAACTACTGCGTTTTTACTTAGTTTTTTCCAAGAAAAATTAGGATCTATGGCATTGTATAAATTTGGTTCTAAAAAACTATCTTTTTCTTCTAATATTTTTACAAAGTTTGACAATATTTCTTCATGCATTCTATAGTTGCTTTGATTATTAAGTGCTTGCACTGCAGCTATTTGATATAGTTTTGGAACAATATCATCAATTTTCATTTGTTCTTTATAATCAACAATTTTCTTAACTGTTGATACTGGTGTAGGATTATAAGGCACAATTCTTTTTTTCTCTTCTTCTGTTAAATTTGTATAATCATAAATAACCTTTCTTGTCTTAATTCTATTGATAATTGGGTTTTCTTCTGTGTTTTCTTGATAAAATATTAACCATGGACAAAACTCTAATGTTATTTTCTGAGCTTTAATTACTTTGAACATATTATCTTTTTCTTCATTTGTATATTTTCTTATACTATCTCCATGGCTTCTATTGCCATTTTCATCAATACCAGTAAGCTTTTCTTCTTCAGATAGCTTGTGAAAATCTTTGTCTTGGTTATATAAAATAATGGTTAGAGTATTTAGATTATAGTTATTATGTATAAGATTTTGAAGTTTTTCTACTGTTTGATCTTTGTAAACTTCAATGTGTAATTTAAATGCATTTTCTATTTCTAAGGGTTTGATAGTGATTCCTCTTGCTGTCTCATTTACTATTTTTGTGTTTTGAGATTTAAGTTTACTTTTTACATATTCTAATATTTTTTCACACATTTTACTGTATTACTTGTTTATTATTTATAAAGTTTTTGGTTTGTTATCACTACGCAGTGGTATACTAATAATGGTGTCTTCTAAGCTGAGCATCGTAAATAATAGAAGAGTGCAGTGCTTTTTAAGTTTTAATACGCTATTTCCGGAGAAATTTCGATTAATTGTGATTTAAAATAAGAATTTCCACCAAAACCCCAATAAATAGAATATTATAAACCCTAATAAGAAACTTGGAATAAAAGGCAAACCATTCTTTACCTTAATCATCCTAACCTTTTTCTTTTTGTAGAGTTGTTTAACTATCTTAACTTGATTCTCAGTTAGGCCAGTAGTCTGGAAACCGCACACAAGAAATTTGTCAAAATAAATGTGTATAGAATCAAGGAATCCTATAAATTCTCCAACATCTTTTTTATCTAGCTTTAGGTTTTTTGCCTTTTTCATAGTTGCACTAGCAGAACTTGACTGCATAATTGTTTTTACGATATGAGTTTCCTTTGCAAGTTCTTTCTTATTCCCGCTCAAGAATAACATTGAGAAAAAACCTTCTTTATGTTTTCTATATTTAAGAGCAATATTTTGTGTGAATAAGTGAAGGCTAAGTTTTTTATCATCTTTAATGTGAAACTCCCTATATGCTTCTCTTAGAAGATCTTTGGTCCTTCTCTTAACATAGATATCTTTAATAACCCAGTCACCAATAGTAATTTTGTTTGCATAGATTTTTTTATTCATACAACCATGATCAATTGCCTTTGTGCAAACCCAAACATAAAACATTATTATTGGAAAGAATCCAATCAGAAGAACAAAAACGTTTTCTGTAAAAACTCTTAATGTATAGTTGATAATAAATAGTATTACTATCGCAATTGTAAAATTAACCATAATTCTCTGCACTTTTTTAACTTCTTTTGTTTTCATTATTAATTTAAACTGTTTAGAAAACTCTTTGTTTTTTGATATTATTAAACCTATTGAAAATAGAACACCATAAATTGCTCCTGCAATTGCGAAATTAATTACAAATAAGAACCACTTTGCTGTTAAAAAATAATCAATAAGTATTATGTTGCCAATTATTAAACTATAGAACGCCTGAACATTAAAGCCAATAAGTGCAAATAAGCCAATAAGAATTTTAGAATCTCCACCACCCCATTGACCAGTATAAAATAATAGTAGTCCAATTAGGAAACCAAATACTGCACCTGCAGCAGAATTAATAATCATCCAATAATTGTTTTGGATTACCCCCAAGATGAGATTGCTTATGAGTGCAGTGAAAAGAAAAGTGTAGCTGATCCAATCAGGAACTTCTCTCATTCTTATGTCTGTTATTGAAGCGATAATAAGAACAGTTAAACCTAATATGAATAGAGTTGGATCAATCATTAATTCTCACCTAATTTAACTTATAAACCATTAGGAAACTTTATAAATTTTGTTGAATTTAAACATATTAGTAAAGCCTTTGCTACTTCACAAATTTAATTACCCAACTTTGTAAGGTTGCTAAATTTGCTATATCTGGCCTTGCCAGGTTTAACTTTATTAAACAATGCCAATCATGGCACAGACGCAAAGGTTTTCATAGTTGGTTTAATTAAAATGATAAATATATTAAAGAATTTTTCACGGATGGA
The DNA here is from genome assembly GCA_964478955.1 of uncultured Methanosarcinales archaeon. Taxonomy (GTDB): domain Archaea; phylum Nanobdellota; class Nanobdellia; order Woesearchaeales; family CAYZNE01; genus CAYZNE01. The sequence continues at coordinate 2,081 of CAYZNE010000081.1, read as the reverse complement.
TTTTCTTAAAGAACAGAAGCTTCCCAAACATCTGGCAATCTCAACAAGAAGTCTTAGTGAGTACAAAAAACAAGATGAAAACCTTAACGATCTTGCACTGAAAAAGGTTTCAGAATTTATTGCTATTCAAACAAAACTTAACATTCCTATTTTTACACTGATGTTTGAGAATAAAACAGATCTTGATTTGAAATTCATAGATTCTCTAATAACTTCATTACAAACTGATGAATCAATACCTGCTAACAAAATAAAAGTAATGGTTATTGGCAAATGGTTTGATCTTCCTATAAAAATAACAGAAAATATAAAGAAGCTTATGGAAGAAACAAAAGATTATGATAATTTCTTTCTTAATATTCTAGTTAATTATGATGGTAAAGATGAAATTATCTCTGCAATAAAACTCTTAACATTAAAAGCAGTTAACAAGCAGATTGATCCTGAAAAAATAAATGCATCAATGATAAAGGAATCACTTTACACTTCTTATTTTGTACCTCCTGAAATAATTATTGAGTGTGCATACAATTATTCAGGAATGTTGCTGTGGGATCTTCCAGGAGCAAAAATCTATTTAACAGGGAGTAAGCATTGGTTAGATCTTGACAGAAAAGAGTTTGAAGAAGCTCTTGGATCTTTTAAGAAATCAACTGTTTCTGAGAAGAAGAAAGATTAAGCAGTTTTTTTATGAGAGTATTTATCATGAGTAGTTTCTGTTAATTTGTCTATGCTTGATTCGAGGGGACTATCTGATTTTGATAAAATTGCTGCAGCACCCATTGTTGTTAGGAGAATGTATGTTCCAACAATTTCCATTGGAATTTCTGGGAATTTCATTTTTAATCCAACTGCGATAACATCTGAAATCATAACTCCTGCAACCCCAATGGCTTGTATAATGCTTCTGTAGGTATATGTTGGATTTTTGTATAACATAAAGCATAGAATTCTAAATATATTTATAAGCTTTACGGTGAATCATATATATGGTGCATCGTTGTGCTCTTCTGTCTTCATACCATATATAAGAGAGTAATTCCATAAAACCCCTTTTATCTTTTTAATTCTAACTGAGAATCCGCATTGTGCAAATACCTGCTGAAGCATTCTTTTCTGACTCAGGTATTTTGGGTTTGGAATAAAGTGGAAATAGTCCATGTATTCAATAAAGCATATTTTACCCCCATCAGGCAGTATGTCTCTCATTTCTTTTAGAACTTTATTTAAATCTTGTATGTAACCTAACATTCCAACACTAAAAACCATATCTACATTTGTTATTTGCGGATGAACCCTATTTATTATGTGTTCATCATGAATTATGTGGACGTGAAAATGTCCTTTCTTTAATATTCTGTTGTTGAGTATCTTAATATTTTTTTTACTGAAATCAACTGCATAAATTTTCCCTGTCGGTCCAACTTTGTCTGCAATAAACATTGTCAAGGTTCCTATTCCTGCACCAAACTCAAGAATTTTTTTTCCTTTATATCCTGAGAATAAATTTATTATTTCTTTTCTTAATCTTTTAGGAAAAAACACATTCTCCATCCACAAGTTAACATTAGAGAACCACTCATTTATTTTTATGGCGAACCCAGGATTATAATAAATATTCAACATTAGATAGACAGGTAGCCCAAATAAGATAAATCCTAAAACATACCTAAATAAATATCTGCTGTTTGGTTCAAAATATAACCAGACCCCTATAAAAACAAGAAACAATAATGAAACAACATATGGTAAGAAGTTTCCTAGAGGAGATTTAAAATCTACTTTGCCAGAATGTTTCTTTCTTAGAACAGGGATGGTCATTATTGTTGCAATATACATGAATAAGGATAGTGGGATCATTATGCTGAGTAGTGTTCTATATTGCCCCAGAGAAACAAAAACAATAATCATTCCAACAATACACTGAAAGATAATTGCCTTATAGGGTGTTCCTCTTTTTTCATGAACTTTTGCAAATTGTTCTATGAATAGTTTATCTCTTGCCATTGCCAATAAAAGACGAGGGCTTGAAATAATATTTCCAGATGCACTACCAATAAATGTAATAAATATTCCTACAA
>CAYZNE010000080.1:0-4603 GCA_964478955.1 uncultured Methanosarcinales archaeon | reverse complement strand
GATTAGTTTTGCAATAGAGTAATAATTAATTTAATAATAAATAATAAAATAAAATAAGGTGGTAAAAAAAATGAATGTATCAAATAAAACATTAGCGGTTCTTTTAATCGCAGCAATTGTAGTTTCTCTGGGAGGAACATTGTTAAGTGGTGGCCAAAAAACTGGTTATGCAACAACCGCAGGAACTGTAAATTATAGTGTTTCTGATAACTTAGTTGTTAATTTTACAACAACAAATATTGATTTTGGAACTGGATTCGTAGTTGAAAGCGCAGGTCCTTGTATTATTGCTAGTGATGCTGCTCCAGATGCTGGTTGTGGTGGATCTTTTGAAAGTTCTCCTGGGGGATTAGTTTTTGAAAATATAGGTAATACTGCATGCTCAGTCAATATGAGTGTAAATGACACTGATACTAATTTTATTGGAAGTACTTCAGATGTTAAGGTTAAAGTAACTGATGGTGGTGCTTACTGTACTGGTGAGACTCCTACAGCATATACTGCAGTTAATGACACAGATGTTGACAACACTATTTGTAGTAGTTTGGCTATTACTGGTGGTAATTCTATGACTCTTGATTTCCAATTGTCAATTAGTGAAGCAGATGGAACTAGCGGAACTGCAGGTGGATTAACTATAAATATTGAAGCTAACGACGCAATATAGTAGTTTATTAAAATTTTTTTTTTTATTTCTAATTATAATATCTATATATGAAAATGAATAATTTTGTTAATTTCAAGAGGGGGAAGTATTTGTTTCTTGTATTTTTTTTATTTATTTTCTTAATTCTAGTTAATTCTTCTTTGGTGAATGCTGTGGGTATTAGTATTCAACATGATCGTTCATTTGAATTTGAACCAGGCTTAGAATTTAGTATTAGGTTTGCACCTATTTACCCTACAAGAGATAGTATAATTAAAATTTCTGGTGAATTTGCAGAGTATGCAACTCTCTCAAGAACCCATATTCCTCTTGAAGATCCTGACAAAGAAGTTATAATGCATGTTAAGATCCCTGATAATGCTAAGGCAGAAGATTTTACTCCAGGAACCAACAAAATTTGGGTTGAGGCCAGAGATGATTTATCTAATGTACAAGGTGACGGGGGGATGTTTGTTCTTTCTACCTCTGGGGGTTCAGGAGTGAATATTTTTGTTCCTTATCCTGGTTTTTACATTGATATAATTGATTTTTCTGTTAGTAGTGTTAATTCAGGCGAGAATTCAGAATTATTATTTACTGCGTGGAATAGAGGGAATAATGATTTAACTAGTATGCATTATGACTTTGCAATAAAAGATAAAGATAATAATATTTTGCTTGAGAAATCTGGAAGTGGCATAAACATTATGTCACAAGAAAAACAGAAAGTTACTATTCCTTTGTTAACATACTCTTTTAATCCAGGTCATTATAATGCCACTTTAAATTATTTTTATTTGGATAAGATTGTATCAAAAACAGTTGAGTTTAAGATTGGTAAATTAAATGTAGATATTGTAAATACTACACAAGTTTTGTTTAATGATTCTATCCAGCAATTTGATATAAAAGTTAGAAGTGATTGGAATGATATTATTAAAGGAGTTTATGGGGTAGTGAATTTTAATGGTATTGAGTCAAAGACGAGTCCGATTGATTTATCAAATTTTGAGACTAAAACTTTAACAACTTATATTGATACTTCTAATAATCCTATAGGGAATTACAATTTAAATGTTACTTTATTTTATTCTGATGAAGAAAAAACAGGATTAGTAAATCTTGAATTAATTGAGAGGCCTCCTGAAGAAGTTGAGAAAGAGCCAGTTAGTATGATTTTGATAATCTTGATTGTTATTGTTGGACTATTATTAATTGCTATGGTTTTGTTCATACTATTCTATATTAAAAGGGAACATAATAATGGAAAATCAAAAGATAAGAAAAAATAATAAGAATAAAATAAGCAGCCGTACTAAAGGACTAACTAGCATAGTTTTAATTGTGCTTATTTTTGTTATTGTTCTATTGGGAATAAGTTCTTTTGTTTATAATAAAAACTTATCTGAAAAGCCGATTTCTGTTTCAGAAATAAATGTTAGTTTTATGATAGGTGATAAGTTGGGTCTTGTTACTGATACAGATATGTTAAAAATGGGCAGGGTTAACCGTGGAAGTTCTGCAACTAGAAAGTTCTACCTTTATCCTGAGAAAGAACCGGTTCAGGTTTATATTAAGTTTAGTGATGAAATAGAAGAATATGTGTTTGCAGATCCAAATAATTTTATAATGGAACCAGATGTGGATAATGTTACTGTGAGAGTTACGTTAACCAACACTCACAATCTTTCTGATGGTAATTATTCTGGTGTAGCTACAATCTACTATTTCTCTGTAGACAAATAATTTTTTATTTCTTTTATATGCACTTTCGCTCAGTTTATAATTAGAGTTTAGTCATAACTTTTATAAATCACTATTCTATATTTTAATTTGAGGTGTGTTTATGTTTGAGATAACTGATGTTAAAGCAAGGATGGTTCTTGATTCTAGAGGTAATCCTACAGTTGAGGCCCAGGTATTTACAGAAAATAACACTGCTTCTGCAATAGTCCCTAGTGGTGCAAGTACAGGGATTCATGAAGCTTTTGAACTTAGAGATAAGAAAGATGCTTATTTTGGAAAAGGTGTTGACAAGGCAATAGAGAACATAAATACCAAGATAAGAAACGCTCTTATTGGAAAATCTATTATTGAACAAAAAAAAATTGATAAAATTATGATAAAATTAGATGGCACAAGAAATAAATCAAAACTTGGTGTCAATGCAATTCTTCCTGTTAGTATGGCCTGTGCAAGGTGTGCAGCTCAATGCTTGGGAATTCCTTTATGGATTCATATTGCTAATTTATTTGACAATAAAGCAAAAAAAGTTGAGTTACCTGTTCCATATAGTAATGTAATTAATGGTGGTAAACACGCTTCAAATGAACTTATGCTTCAAGAGTTTATGATTGTTCCGCAAGCTAAGACTCTGCATGAGAGGGTCAGAATAATTTCTGAGTTTTATCATATGTTAAAACAAATAGTGATTGAGGAATATGGTCCTGAAGCTGCAGGAATTGGAGATGAAGGAGGGTTTGCGCCTAATCTTAAATTAGCTCATCATGCTCTGGATTTATTGATGAAAACAAGAAAAGTGCTTGGTTTGGGCAGTAAAGTTAAGTTTGCAATTGATGTTGCTGCATCAGAATTCTATGATAAAAAAACACAAAAATATGAGCTTACTAAAGGACTTAGTTTTGATAGAAAAGCATTAATTGATTATTATAAGATGCTTATAGAAAAATATCCTATAGTTTCAATAGAAGACCCTTTTGCAGAGGATGATTTCAAAGGATTTAGTATGTTTATGAAAGCTCTTGGTAAAAAAAATAAAATTCAAATTGTTGGTGATGATTTACTTGTTACAAATCCTAAGAGGATAAAAATTGCAAATAGAAAAAAGCTTTGTAATGCATTACTATTAAAGATTAATCAGATAGGCACTTTAACAGAAGCATTAAAATCTGCAACTCTTGCTAAGAGTTATGGGTGGAATATAATGGTTAGCCACAGGAGTGGTGAATCAGAAGATAGCTTTATTGCAGATTTAGCTGTGGGAATTAGTTGTGGTCAGATAAAAGCTGGCGCACCATGTAGATCAGATAGAACTTCAAAATACAATCAATTGCTTAGAATTGAAGAGGAACTATCAGAGTTTGAATAATATTAATTTATAATTATTTTTAGTTTTAGGGGTGAGAAACATAGTTGGAATAACACACATCTTTAATAATAAAGAAATATCTGGAGAGTGTGATAACCCCATAGTTCTATTAAGTAATAATACTGGAAATTATTTTTCTATATCTGAAGATCAAACAAGTTACCAAGGATTTACTGTTTTCAGAGATAATTCAATGTATAAGCTAATTGATTCAATAAATTTCTCAGGACAGGATGTTAAAATAACTCATTCTCCTAAAAAAACTTCTATAAAAAAAATCGATTCAAAACAAACATATTATCTTGGGCATGTTTTAATATGTGATGTTGAAAATTATAAAGACATTATTTCAATAGATTTAGATTTTAGAGATGTTTATGGTTTTCCTAAACTTGGGCGAGTATTTAACTTCAGCTTAAAAGAAAATATTATTGTTGTTGAATACTTAAAATATTCTGATTCTTCTTTAAGTAATCTAAATGATAGGTTTTTCCTAGCAATAATGATTGAAGGTATTAATAAGAGTTCTCTAAAAATGCAAGACAATTGGATTTCTAAACATTATACTATTGATGATAAGAGGGGTTATTCTGCAGATAGATATGTGAATAATGCAATAAGTTTTAAGTTTATATCAGGAAATGGAAAATTAACATTTTCATGTGCTAAAACTGAACATGAATGTATAGAAAAACTAAAGCATTATACTAAAATTGGCATAGAAATGACTAATCCAAATAAATATAATTGTTCTATTAAAACAAAATATGCAGAAGAATTATCTGCACTCTCTTACTCTTTAAGTATGAATATACATCGAGTTTTGTTAAAAGACAAACACTTTGTAG
>CAYZNE010000079.1:0-4639 GCA_964478955.1 uncultured Methanosarcinales archaeon | reverse complement strand
TTTAAACTTTATTCTTTTGAGTTTATTATGGAACGAGTTATTTTTAAGAATTCAAGAAATCAATCCTTAGTAGGTCATCTTTATACTTCTAAATCAAACTCTATTGTTATTATGCTGCATGCTTTAGCTAATGATAAATCTGAACGAGGGAAATTAGATAAAGTTGCTGAAACACTTAATCAATCAGGATACAATGTTCTTGCTTTTGATTTTAGTGGTTGTGGAGAAAGTGATGATGATACTCTAACAATAGGTAAACAGGTTGATGATTTATATTCTGCAATTAAATTCTCGAAATCGAGAAGTTATACTAATATAGGTTTATTTGGGCATAGTATTGGTTGTTTAGTCTCTTTAAAATGTTACACCCCAAGTATAAAAACAATGGTTTTATGGTCTCCGATTACAACTAAAATAAAATATAATTGGGATGAAAAACTTTCTAAAGCTCAACTACAAGAGCTAACCGATAAAGGTTATTATACTCGAACTAGACAAAATGCTATTCGTATAACCTACAGAATAGATAAACAAATGTTGGTTGATAGAGAATCTATTAATCAAAAAGAACTTCTTAAAGATATTAATTGTCCAGTTTTAATTATTCAAGGAACAGAAGACACAAGTGTTCCAGTTGAAGATTCAAAAGAAGCAATAAAATTATTGTCTAAAGATTCCCAATTAGAAATTGTTAAAGGAGCAGACCATGACTTTAAGGAATATGTTGATACTCTTGCAAAGTTGAGTAATGATTGGTTTCTTAGTCATTTAGAACGTTAATATGGTATTAACTGAGCAAAAGCGTTAAGGTTGTTCATTGTTAAAGTAAGCTTTTTAAAACTAGCAACATTTCTAAAAGCATATGGGAGAATTACCATTTGAGAAAATAACAAGAGAAAGAATTATATCTGAAGGATTCAAGTTTATTAAAGCAGAACAACCAACTACTGATCACCTTTTACACAACGGAATCATTCTAATAGATAAACCTGCAGGCCCAACAAGTCACCAAGTTAGTGATCAAATTAAGAAAATTCTAAATCTAAAAAAGGCAGGTCATTCTGGAACTTTGGATCCAAATGTAACTGGGTTGTTGCCGGTTGCACTTGACAAAGGTACCAAAATAATCCAGGCATTACTGAATGCAGGAAAAGAATATGTTTGCGTAATGCATATTCATCAGGATGTTGAAGAAAAAAAGTTAAGAGATATTATAATGTCTTTTGTTGGAAAAATAAGGCAGCTACCTCCTGTGAAGAGTGCAGTAAAAAGACAAGAAAGAACAAGAGAAATATATTCTATTGAAATTTTTGAAATAAAAAATAGAGATGTTCTATTTGTTGTTGATTGTCAGGGCGGAACTTATATTCGAAAACTCTGTTCAGATATCGGAGAAAAACTTGGTTGTGGTGCACACATGGCTGAACTTCGAAGAACAAAAGCAGGACCATTTAATGAGTCACAAATTATAAATCTGCATGATTTAGCTGATGCGTTTCACGAGCATAAAAATGGTAATGATGTAGAGCTTAGAAAAATTATCTTGCCAATAGAAACAGGAGTCAAACATTTACCTAAAATTTGGGTTAAGAAAACCACAGTTAAATCTTTATGTCATGGTGCACAACTAAAATCTATGGGCGTTGGAGCTTTTGAATCAGGAATAAAAAAAGACGACATGGTTGCAGTTATGACCCCTGAAAATAAGTTGTTGCTAATTGGTAATGCAAAAGTTACTTCAAAAGAACTTTCTAATAATAAATCAGGTCTTGTTGTAAAAACATTAAGAGTTTTTATGAGTATTTGATATTTCCGAGATTTTCGTATATAATTTGCTTTTTTTCTAAGAAGTTATTTTAAACTAGTAATCCTCTTTTTTTCTATGGGTTTTTTCAATAGACTAAAAAAATTCGTTATTCCTTATGTAGTTATATCATCAATGTTTCTTAGTACTTTGGGCTGTGCTAAGTTGAATGCAGAAACAATCCTTCAACCTGAAAAAACTAAATTAGAATATAAGCTTAAGAAATTAGAACAGCCACAAACCTATACTGTAAAAAAAGGTGATAGTCTATGGAAAATTGCAAAGAGAAAATTAAGTTCAGATGTAACAAACCAAGATATCTCAAATAAGATAAAAAAGATACAAGAACTTTCAAACTTAAAACCAACAAAAAATAATGATGTGATGAAATATGTTAATGGGAAAAGAGTTCATGGTAGTGATGGTTTAGTTGACATAATTCATCCAGGCCAAGAATTAATAACAGACATCACATATAAGTTTGAATTTGAGAAAGTTCCTGAAACAAAAGTTGTTTCTCAGAAAAAATCTAAAAAATATTTATTTGGTCTTGCAGCAATTCCTCTTGTGACAGCCGCATACTCTGCAATAAAGAAAAAAATAAATCCTACACCTTTTGATCCAATGTATAAAAGAGTTATAAGTTCTTACAATAATAAAAAATCTCTTAACTCAATAGTTGATGAGTGCAAAGAATTTTCTAAGAATCAAGATTCTCTTGAAGAAAAAATAATTTCTTACATAAAAACAGGTGTAAAACAAAAAGTTGCACTGAGAACTAGATTTGACAAGATCTATGCAATAAAATTAGGTTTAACTTCAGAAATTAAGTCAATGATAAAACAAAAAAATAAGTATAGAGAAATTCAGAGCTATGCTCGAGATAATGGGATGAATATTTCTTATTCTACTATTTATAGAATGAAGAAAGCCATGGTATAATTATTTATTCGCAATCTTTTTAAAATAGGCTTTCAGTAATGATTCTATGGTTAAACTTGTATGTTATAATATTGAATATTGTGAAGGTATGAATGGGTCATTATCACAATATCTCAAATTTTGGAGAACTTTTTTCCCGCCTAGAAAATTAGATAGGAAAATAGTTGAAAGTTTATTAATGCTTAAACCAGACATTCTTGCTTTGGTCGAAGTGGACACAGGTTCATTTAGGTCAAAAAAAGATGAAGTAAAATTTTTTGAAAAAGAACTGGGCATGATAAGTTCTGTTGAAAAAATTAAATACCCTTCAGTTGGATGGTTAAAATTATTTTGTAGAATTCCTATATTGAATAAGCAGGCAAATGCAATTGCTTCTAAGTATAAATTAAAAAATATAAAATACCATTTGTTTGATGAGGGGACTAAAAGGGTTGTTATTGAAGCAAGTGTTAATTGTCCAAAGAAAGTAACTTTATTGCTCACTCATCTTGCTTTAGGTTCTAGAGCAAGAAAGAAACAAATTGCTGAATTAATAAAAATTGTTAATACAATAAAAAACCCAGTTATCCTAATGGGAGATTTTAACACATTTAAAGGTGATATTGAATTAAAACGAATTTTGAAAGAAACAAGTTTAACAGATAAATCAAAACTAGATAAAACTTCTTTAAAATTAACCTATCCTGCATATAAACCTAGAAAAAGATTTGACTATATTTTGACTTCTCCGACTATAAAAGTTAAAAAATATAAAGTTTTAGATTTTCATTTTTCTGATCATTTACCCTTATATGTAGAATTTGGTTTTATTTAATTATTTACCATTATTATTCTGCAGAACTTTATGTAATAATCTTTCTATTCTGCTAAGATCTTGTTGCATATTTTCAATTTCTCTTTCAGATTTTCTGTTAATATAATAATCTCTTTCTGCTTTTGCTCTATCTCTTTCTGTTGATCTGTTTTGGCTCATAAGAATTATTGGTGCTTGTAGTGCTGCAAGACAGGATAGTACTAAGTTAAGAAGGATAAATGGTTTTGGATCCCATGAAAAAATAAGAATCATGCTGTTTATTAATACCCATAAAAATAAGAATCCTAAAAATATGATTATAAATGTCCAACTTCCTCCAAAAGTCGTCATCTTGTCAGCAATAATTTGGCCTTTAGTAAGTTTTGGTCTTGCTTGAGTAGAACTTGACTTATCCTCTTTTTTAATTACTCCAATCACCATCTTTTTACTTATAAATCAGTTTCCCCATTTATATAGTTTATTATATTATCATAAGGAGTATATTAAACAATCTTATGGTTTGGGTATAATCGATAGTAATGTCCGTTTCTGCCTTTTATTGCTTCTTTTTCATCTAAGATTTTCATATTACGAATTTGAATATCGTCTGAGGGTAGTTCTTTAGTCATTTCTTCTAAAGTTATTATTTTTGCTTCAGGATAATAAGTTTCTGCTAAATATTTTGGTTTTCCATAAATAATTTCTTTATTTTTTGCAATAACTCTTGTTACTTCAAAAAATTTATAAGCATAACACCTTTCCGGAATTTTTTTTAGTTTTTTATAATCTATTGATTTTACTTCTCTAGATCCAGTTTCAATAGATATGCCAAAAGGATCTGCCATCCCATAAATAAATTCCACATATTTTTTTTCTTCTTCCATAATGGAAAGTAATATTATTATTTATAAGAAACTTACTACTAAAATTTACCACAAAACAAAAAGTTTTATATAGCATATTTTATTTATAATAAAAATGGGCATAAAATTAGACATTAAAGATAAGAAGATCTTGTATGAATTAGATGTTAATTGCAAACAAACAAATGCACAAATTGCAAAAAAAGTTGGTTTAAGCAGAGATTCAGTAGGTTATAG
>CAYZNE010000078.1:0-4642 GCA_964478955.1 uncultured Methanosarcinales archaeon | reverse complement strand
CAAGTAATCATGCTTATGTTTATGTTAGTAATAAGCCTATGAATTATGTTGATCCTACTGGGATGGAAGGATTGGAAGTTGAAGGTGAAGAAGCACTTAGAGATATAATTAAGCATTTTGTTGATAATACGTGGATGCCTATGATTGAAGATGATCTTCCTAATATAATCTCTTTATCTGAGTCTACAGGAGTTCCAGCTGAAGCAATTCTTTCAGCAATTTTAGTTGAAGATATAAGATGGCATAATCCTGATTTTAAAGCTATTTTTTCCTCATCTTCTATCAAGGCATTGAAGAGGAAATTTGCAAATAAAATATTAGGTGATCAGTTTATGAATTCTCGGGGTTATAATTCACAACCTAAAGAAGGTGATTCTACATATGGGATGATTCATTGTGCGAGTGTTTATGGGGCTATAACTTATTTGGACTCTTTAGTTGATTTAAGTGAAGGTACAAAAAGTTTGTTTGAGTCTTTTCCAACTGATAAAGATGAATTTCGTGAATTTTATTTTCATGCTGAGTCAAACCCTGCTCATGCTGTTTTAACATTGAAATTACATATGGAATATTGGAAAAATTCAGGATATGATTTATTTACTTATGATTTTAAAACTGCTGATTCTCTTGGCGATAGGATTGGTGTTCTTGAGACTTTAAATGCAATAGGTATATATGATTATGAAAATGAGGATTATATGGTAGGTACAAATATAAAATATAATCCTCATGATAGTCCAGAATTAGGTGGAACTAAACTTTGGAATAGATTTACTTATGGCGAAGTTGCAAAAGTGTTTGTTGATTCTGGAATTGCCAAACAGATATTAGAAACAGAGTGATATTTTAATTAATAATTATTTAAAATTAATATAAATTTTTTAGGAAACATTAATACATTAATACATTAATACATTAATACATTAATACATTAATACATTAATACATTAATAATAAAATATAATGAAAAAAGTATATGATATCATAATTTTTTGTATTATTTTAATTTTATTAGTTAGTCTTGTTTCTGCATCTGCTGTTACTCGTTATGTTGCAGGTGTTGCTAAGGTTACTGATAATAATGTTGAATTTATTGTTGCTGATCGTCTTGGTTCTGAAAGAATTATCTTAAATGAATCTGGAGATGTGAATGCAGAATATTTATCTCTACCTTATGGACAAACAATAATTGATAATGGTTCTAAGTATGGTTTTACTGGCAAGGAGAAAGATGTTTCAACTAACTTGCATTATTTTGGTGCAAGATACTATGATTCTGATGTTGGTAGGTTTACTGGTGTTGATCCTGTTGCAAGTAATCATGCTTATGTTTATGTTAGTAATAAGCCTATGAATTATGTTGATCCGACAGGGATGGATGAGATAACTAAGTTTAAGAGGCCTGCTAATGTAGATTGGACAAATTCTAAACATAACATTAATTTAAATAAAAAATTTGCTTATCATGTTGAAACTTTAGCTGATGGTCGTCTTTATTCTTCTGCTGTAGCGTTTAAAAAACCAGTTGATAGTAAATTTACTTTAAATTCTTTAAGTAAAGAATATTATGATTTTTTAGATAGTGCAATAAAATCAAATGGATTAGATGATTATAATTTATTTATTTATTCTTTTAATATGTTAGAACTTGGTCCTGTTTATTCAAAAGATGGTTTAAGTACGTCTATTCGCGAAATTGATTCATGGGGAAGTATTTTAGATAAGTCTCAGGGAACTTACTTTACCATCTCAGGGGTGTTTGCTTGTCTGATAGACGATAATAAAAAGTATTCACGCTCAGTCCCGCATCCTTCAGGGATGATTATAAATTTTGATGTTGATAATATTTATGATTTTACTGCTTTTACTAGTCCTACTTCTAATATAAATGCTTTATCTGCTGGATTAATTAAATATCAAATAGATCTTGCTATGGATGAATTAAACAAAATTAAACCTCTTCAAAGTAATGATTTAACCTTTGATATTGCTCATGCATTACAAATAGCTAATGGATATGGGGATGTAGGTGATGGTTATAATGTTAAGAGGGGTAAGTATCCTGTTATGGGTTATGATTATTTAAATTTAATGGATATTTTAGATTCCTCTGGATTATTAGAAGGAAAAGATTCTAAGATTTATGACAAAATTCAATCTTTAAGACAAGAAAGGGCAGAATGTTATTAGGGGTAAGTATCCTGTTATGGGTTATGATTATTTAAATTTAATGGGTATTTTAGATTCCTCTGGATTATTAAAAGGAAAAGAGTCTAAGATTTATGAAAAAATTCAATCTTTAAGACATGAAAGGGCGGAAAAGGAAAATGCACGTAAATTCAATTGGTAACAACGTCAATAGGAAACTATTAAGAATCATGTTAAATACTAACTTCTTTTTTTTAAGTCTTCAATTGTTTGAAATCAATTGAATTTGTTACATTGCAATGAATTATCTTCCAACATGTTTCAATACAATTTAGTTAATGGTTATAAGGGGAATCTATTAAATTATTTGTTTTTATAGATATAATCATATTCTAGTTTTAGATTAAAATTTTTTGACCAATAATCAATCTCATTTTTTTTAAGAAAAGAAACAGTATAAACTTTTTTATTGCTCTTTAAGATTTTTCCTAAAGAATCACACTTTTTTGAATGATAACAGTCATATGAATCTTTATTGCTTGCATGATAACTTCCTATAAACCCAATTATAGGGCCATCTTCTTCTTTAGTGATTGTTTGTACTTTTTTTGCCATAAGATAATCTATTTCAGCTATTGAGCCTAATGCATAAATTTTTTTAAACCCTATTTTTTTAAGATTATCTATTGTTTTTGCGTTATCTGTATAAGATAAATGTATTTTAGAAAGATGTTCTTCAAGTGTCTGAAAATCTATTTCATTATTTAAATATTTGTTTATAGTATTTTGGCTGGTGGAACTAACTTCTAAAAATATTTTATCAATTCCTTTATCATACAATTTTTTAGCAATTTCAATAAAAACTTTATTATCTGAGTAAGTTGTTTCATTATTGTGAAATGAATCATTTCCATGAAATTCTCCAAATAAGATAATTTCTGGTTCTTTTTGAGAAATATCATTTATTATTTTGTCAATTGATTTATTATTAATGACTGTTTTTGATCTAGGGTAATTAATTAATAATGAATCTTTTTTTATTTCTTCAGTAAATAATTGAGTTTCTTGGTTTGCTTCTTTATTTTTATTTAATAATGAAAAATCTAAAGCATTCACTGTAGAAAGATATGTGTTTAAAAGAGTTATTACAATTAAACTTAATGTTTTTATATTCATTTTTTAGTTGCCTCTTTTCGTGTAGCAGAAATAACTGTTGGAATTTGCCATTTTGATTTGTTTGATTTATTCCAGTGTATTTTTATATCATTATTACCTTCTTGGTATCCATATTGTATGTATTTAAATGAGAAGTTTTGATTTCTTGCCATTATTTGTGCAGGAGGTCCTCCGTCCATATTTAAAATATATCCTCCTCCAACAAGATTGAGATTCTGCTCTATAGACTTAAAGAACCTTCCTAGTCTCCATAACGCAAAAAATCCTTCTTGAGTATTTCCAAAAAGTACGTTTTTTTGGTTATCAACACCTAAAATTGTTCTATTGGCTCGCCATTTATAATAAGCTGATTTACACCTAGTTTTCCCTTCTAAATCGTACAATGCAGGGTAGCTATTCATACCAAATTCATAATTGTAATTTTCTAAGTTTTGCATAAAATCTTTATGATCAATAACTTTTATTTTTGGATTGTCAGAATCCTTCGGTTGAAACAAAATTGTTCCTCCTGTAGGATATAATTTATCTCCTTTTTGTTTTCCGTTTTCAAGCATTTGGGCAAGAGGCGCGCCGTATGGTTCAGTTTTATAGAAACTTCCATTTATTACAACATCGGCATTTAATGTTTTTGTCCATTCTTCTATTGTTTTTCTGTTTTTATAATCGTTATGGGTTTCAATATTATAAAATTCTGGATTTAATTTTGCTATTGCAATTCTATCTACAATTTTTCCAGAAAACATAATATCTATTAATGTAAAATAATAACCATTATCTATTTTTTCCCAGTTTATTATTCCTGCTTGAGGAATTAAATAAGGTTTTTTTAGAGCTTCATCTTTAGTGGTTATTTCAGGTAGTTCACCTTTTGGGTTATTAATATAGTTTGTTAATTGTGTTAATACATTGTTGTATTTGTTGAAAATAAAAGTTCCTTGGTTAGGTAAATCTGATACTTTTTTACCATTAATTAGTTTGATATATGAATCCCCTTCTGTTATTTCTTCAAGATTAACTATATTTTGGTTATTGTCTGTGTAGATTTCTTTTATTAAGGCGTTTTCATTAAGTTTATATGAACTAATAATTTGGAATTGTCCTGTTGTTGATAATAAAGCAGAAATAATTCCTTTATTTGGTAGTTCTATTATAATATTTTCTTCTTTTTTAATTATTTCTTCAATTACTTTTGTTTGTAATTGTAAACTATTATAGTTTTTTTTGGCAATTAATTCACTTTTTATACTTTGATCTCTTTTTTCTAGATAGTTTAATACTCTTTTATAATACTTGCTTGTTTTTGTATTAAAAGATCCTG
>CAYZNE010000077.1:0-4679 GCA_964478955.1 uncultured Methanosarcinales archaeon | reverse complement strand
TAATAATTAATTTGGGAAGATGTATTAGTAAGAAACTCGTCAAAAAAATAAAAATTGACAAAAAAAGAGCTAAGTCCTTAATTCTAACTGCAAACTCAAAAGAAATTACTGAAAGCAAAATTCCATTTAATAAGATAAATTCTATTGCAAAAATAAGCTTAAGATATGATGTTTTGAGAGAATTATTAGAGTCATTAGCAATCTTAAATGGTTATAAAATTTATAATCATGAGTGTTATTATTCATTTTTAAAAGAAGTTTTAAAAGAAGATAATCTTGCAAAAAGATTTGACAAAGCCAGGATAATAAGAAATAGTATCAATTATTATGGAAAACCATATTTAATAGAAGAAAGCAAAATTATTCTAGAAAATATTTCTAAAGCAATAAGAAAAGTCAAAAACTTATTAAATAAAAGTAATTTCTAAGAAGATATGTTAATAGGAGTAGTAGGAAAAGCAAATGTAGGGAAAAGCACCTTCTTCAAGGCTGCAACTCTCATGGATATTGAAATAGCTAATTATCCGTTTGCAACTATTAAACCAAACCACGGAGTTGGATTTGTAAAAATAAAAGATGCTGCAAAAGATTTTGGTAAAACTGCAAATCCTAGAGAAGGATTTGTTCTAGACAAATTTAGATTTGTCCCTATTGACATGATAGATGTTGCAGGATTAGTTCCTGGTGCTCATGAGGGCAAGGGGATGGGTTCTCAATTCCTAGACGACCTTAGACAAGCAGATGCACTAATTCACGTTATAGATGTTTCTGGTTCAACAAATGAAAAAGGAGAACCTGTAGAAATAGGAAGTTATGACCCTGCAAACGATGTTAAGTTTTTAGAAGAAGAACTTGATTACTGGTATCTTGCAATCCTAAAAAAAGGTTGGGAAAAGTTTGCAAGACAAGTGCAACAAGAACATTCAGAATTACACAAGGCTCTTGCTAAACAATTATCAGGTTTAGGTGTTAATGAAGATATGATTAAGCGTGGAATAAAAGAGTTGAGTTTGAATGCAGAACAACCTATAAGCTGGAAAGAAAAAGAATTATTTAATCTAGCATCATTTTTAAGAAAATTAACAAAACCAATGATTATTGCAGCTAACAAAATAGATATTCCTGGAGGTTTTGATAATTATAATAAACTAAGAGCCACTTTCCCTCAACAAACCATAGCCCCTTGCTCTGCAGAATCAGAACTTGCACTAAAAGAAGCACATAAACATGGGTTAATTAAATATATTCCTGGAGAAAAAAAGTTTGAAATAACTGAAGAAGGTAAAAGTAAATTATCAGATAAACAAAAGCAAGCTTTAACTTTTATTAAAGAAAATATGCTAGACAAATATGGCTCAGGAACAGGAGTTCAGAGCATTCTGAATAATGTTGTTTTTGGAATTCTAAAATATATTGCAATCCACCCTGGTGGTGTAAATAAATTAGAAGATCAGAATGGAAATGTTCTGCCTGATTGCTTTCTAATGAAACAAGGCTCAACTGCAATAGACTTTGCATTTAAACTTCATACTGATTTTGGTAAAAAATTTATCCGATGTATTGATGTTAGAACACAAATGACTCATGGCAAAGACCATGTTCTTAAGAATTTAGACATTATCGAGATTGCAGCAAATAGATAAAAATGCTCAATAAACTTAACAATTTATTGACACTGGAAACAGGAATTATTCTTTAATCAACTTATACTTCTTTAGAAACTCTCTGTAAACAATAAAGTCTTCAGAGTTCTTGAATGCAATTTTCTTATCTGCAGGAAGTTGTTCTAACCATTTATTAAGAGATTGAAAAGTTCTTTTTGTGTCTTCTACAATATTAGAAGTGTCCTTGTATAGTTGAGCGTCAATTAGCTCTTCATCAATATCCCCAGATGCAAGTTTTCTAGGAAACAATCTACTAAAGAATCTCATTAAAGCGCTTTCAGTTTCTCTTTCGATTTCGTCAAATTCCTCTTCAAAACTTTCTTCAGTTGCAAATGTTTCAACAGGGATTTCTTCTTCATACTGTTCTTCTAATTCCATAACATCTGTAACTTTATTTCTTCTAAAAAGAGATATAAGAAATTTTCTGAATCCACCTTCTTTTTTTTCTTCAATAATTATTTCATCATCAGGAAGATTATTAATATCAGTTGAAGAGCTAGAAATTTTTGCATTACCATTAGAATAATCAACAGGATCAGTTCTTTTTTTCCTAATCTTTCTCAAATAGTTATCCATATCTAAATTAAATTCTGAATTTGCCATTATTAGCACCCCGAATGTATGATAAATAAACACAAAAATCTAAGATTTTTGGTCATTACAACTTGAATCCTACAACAAATTGTGAAGTATTAAATTCAAGTTGTAATAAAAAATTAATTAATTTCTTTAAAAAGTTTTATGTAAAATATTATTATAAAATGGGGCCGCTGGGATTCGAACCCAGATCCGGTGGTATCTCCAAGCGAGAAATTAATCATCGCATAAGCTCATCGCTCCAGATACTGGAGCCACCTATTCTAGCCTGGTTATACTACAGCCCCGAATATAACACAATAAAGAAAATCTCATCCTTTTTAAAACTTACTCGTATTTTAACAATAATAACCTTTAAAAAGCACATATTCTTCTTAAATGCTAAACCAAGTGGGGGTGCCGGAGCGGTCAAACGGGCGGGACTCAAAATCCCGTGGCTTAGTGCCTACAGGGGTTCGAAACCCTTCCCCCACATTATTGTATCTCCTTAGAGATACAATTTAATGGGACTGGTTTTGAACGTAGTTCCGTAGAGCTATGCTCAAGGCACCAAAAATCTATGATTTTTGAGCACGAAACCCTTCCCCCACATATTCTTCTTTTAAAGCACTATTCTATAGAAATCTTTATATATAACAGGGCATTTAATAGACTACATTACAATTACAATCGGGGGTATAAATCATGAAATTAACACTTGCTGAACCAAGACTATTAAAAGATAGTATTTCTATTATCGCAGATCTTGTTACAGAAGCACAATTCAAAATAACACCAGACTCAATGGAACTGGTTGCAATGGATCCTGCTAGTGTGGCAATGGTTACATTTAAACTTTTAAGTAGCTGCTTTGAAGAATACGATGTTAAAGAAGAACAAGTTATTGCTCTAAACTTAAATAATGTAAAACAAGTTTTGAGAAGAGCAACAAATTGCAAGATAACTTTAGAACTTGTAGAAGGACATCTAAAATTCATAATGAAAGGAAGAAGTACAAAAACATTTATGCTTCCATTAATTGAATTAGATGAAAACGAAAAGAAAATTCCTAGTCTAAACTTTGATGCAACTATAGTTATAGAATCAGGAGTTCTAACAGAAGCAATTGAAGACATGGATATTATCGGAGAGAGCATTAGTTTAGAAGTTGACAATAACTTATTCAAAGTTTCAAGTAAAGGAGATCTGAGTAGGGCAGATGTAGAAATTAAATCAGATGAAACCACAAAGATTGTTGCAGACAAACAACTTAAGAGCAAATATTCAATTGAGTATCTTAAGAAAATGATTCAAGGTTCAAAACTTGCACCACAGGCAACAATGCAATTTTCAAATGATTATCCACTAAGACTTGAATACAAAGTTCTTAACAAATTACAATTAGTTTTCATTCTTGCTCCAAGAGTTGAGAATGATTAATTTTTTATATTAGCTATTTTATCATAAAAAGAGGTGTAACATGATAATCCCTAGATTAAGCAATTTAATGACAAATGGTAAAGCATTATTTCTTGCATACGACCAAGGCCTAGAACATGGTCCTGGAGATTTCAATCTAAAAAACGTTGATCCAAAATACATTCTAGATATAGCGCTAGAAGGAAAATATGACGGAATAATATTAGAGCACGGAGTTGCAGAAAAATATTATCATGGAGCTTACAAAGACATTCCTTTAATTATCAAACTTAACAGCAAAAGCGCTCTTACACATATTAGCCCAATAGCAAAACAAGTTTGTAGTGTTAGAAGAGCAGTTCATCTTGGTGCTAAAGCAGTAGGATTTGTAATCTATGATGGAAGCAAACAAGAACCTGAAATGTTTGAAACTTTTGGTAAAATAGTTGAAGAGGCTCATGATCTGGGAATTCCAGTTATTGCATGGATGTATCCTCGAGGAGATGCAATTCACAACGAACTATCAACAGAAATTCTTGCATACAGTGCACGTATTGGATTAGAGTTAGGTGCAGATATTGTTAAAGTAAAATACAATGATGATCCTGAAGGATTCAAATGGGTTGTTAGGAATGCAGGACTAACTAAAGTTGTTGTTGCTGGCGGTCATAAGAGACCTGATGCAGAATTCTTAAAGATGGCAAGAGAAGTTATGATTGGTGGAGCTTCAGGTATTGCTGTTGGAAGAAATGTTTGGCAATCAAATAATCCTTTTGCATTGAGCAAAGCTCTTAGAGAAATTGTTCATGATGACAAGAGTGCAGATGAAGTTATGCATTACTTAGAGTAATTTTTTATTTGTTTATTTTTTAGCCATTTTCCACATTCTCTCAAAATACTTTTTGTAGGATGCAGTTATGTTTTTATCAGTAATTCTTATTGTAGCAGGTATAGGCGACATAGTTAATAAAATTGTTGTATCACGATAAATATTTATTGTGGACGGGCTCCCAAATCCTA